>NZ_JALKVM010000319.1:0-8054 GCF_057440575.1 Johannesbaptistia floridana | reverse complement strand
CGATATGCTCTCGGATTTAGAATTAAAACTAGAAGAAGCTATACGTAATTCTCTAAAATTACCTAGGGAAGAACAATTAACCTACAAAAAGGTAAGAGAAACAAAACAACTTTATTTAAATAATAGTCAAATTTCCGACCTATCAGGAATAGAGCATTTTACTAATTTAACCAGTCTCGATTTAAGTTCTAACCAATTTCCCCAGAATCAGTTAGAAAAAATTAGTAGTTTAGAAAACTTAGAAACTCTCATACTCAGTAATAGCAATTTAGAGAATTTAGAAAGTATTCAAGGATTAGTTCGGTTAAAAAGACTGTATTTATACTATAACCAAATAAAAGATATATCCGCCCTAGCTAAGTGTACTCAATTAGAGATATTATCACTCAATCGCAACAGAATCACTAGTGTAGAGGGGTTGAAAAACTTAAACAACCTCAAAGAATTATATTTAGATAATAATCAAATTTCAGATTTAACTGCCATAGCCAATCTCAGACAATTACAAAGACTCTCAGCTAATAATAACCAAATTACTCAGATTGATAATTTTCTCTATAACTTAAGTCAATTAGAATATCTGAGTCTGAAAAATAACCAAATAGAAGCCAAAAGATTATCTACTCCAGTACAACTAACCAAACTAAAAGAATTATATTTAGACAATAACAAAATAGACAATATGAGTTTTCTCCCAGGTTTACAACAACTAAAAGTAGTTAGTATTGATGATCATCCCATCAACATTATCAAACCTATAGAAAGTCTTGACAATCCAACTACCGAATCAATACCAGGTAATCAATCAGTTGCTGTAACAAGTAATAATCAAGATAATAACTATTCAGATACCGATCTTCTTTGGGATTTAGATTTAGAATTAGAAAAAGCCATACATGATTCTCTTAATTTACCCTATGGACAAGAATTAACCTACAAAAGGGTAAGAGAGATAAAAGAACTTAATTTAGCTAACAGATGGATTCATGATCTATCAGGAATAGAACATTTTACTAATTTAATCAGTCTCGATTTAAGTTGTAATAAATTGCCCCAGAATCAGTTAGAAAAAATTATTAGTTTAGAAAACTTAGAAACTTTAATACTCAGTAATAGCAATCTGGAGAATTTAGAAAGTTTACAAGGATTGGTAAGATTAAAAATACTTAATTTAAATAATAATCAGCTCAATGATATTTCTGCTTTAGGTAAATTAACCCAGTTAGAGATATTATCACTCAATCACAACTCAATCACTAGTGTAGAGGAGTTGAGAAACTTAACTAAGTTAAAAGAATTATCTTTAGATAGCAATCAAATTTCAGATTTAACCCCAATAGGCAATCTTCAGCAATTACAAATACTATCAGCTAATAATAACCAAATTACCCAGATTGATAATTTTCTCTACAACTTAAGCCAATTAGAATATCTGAGTCTGATAAATAACCAGATATCAGCACAAAGATTACCTCCGTTAGTCAAACTAACCCAACTAACAGAGTTATACCTAGACAATAACAAAATAGAAGATATTCGGTTTCTCACGGTTTTACAACAACTCAAGATACTGAGTGTTGAAAATAATCCCATAAAAACTCTCAAACCATTAGAAAATCTCAAAAATTTAACCAGTAAATCAACTAAAGGGAGTCAATCAGTTGGACAAAAAAATAAAAATAATTTAATCTTTGAATTAGCCCCTGGTGTGCAATTAGAGATGGTACAGATTCCAGGAGGTAAATTTTTGATGGGGAGTAAGCAGGGTGATAGGCGTGAAATGCCCCAACATGAAGTAACAGTGGCACCATTTGCCTTAGGGAAATATCCAGTTACCCAAGCCCAATATCAAGCAATTATGGGTAATAATCCATCTAACTTCAAGGGAAATAATTTACCAGTGGAATGTGTAAGTTGGGAAGAAGCAGAAGAATTTTGTAAAAAACTATCAAACCAAACAGAATTAGAATTTAGACTACCAAGTGAAGCCGAGTGGGAATACGCATGTAGAGCAGGAAGTGAAACAAGTTATGGTTTTGGAGAAGATAGTAATAAGTTAAAAGAGTATGGTTGGTATGGGGATAACTCAAATCAGCAAACTCAGCCAGTAGGGCAGAAAAAACCGAATAGGTGGGGATTGTATGATATGCCGGGAAACGTTTGGGAGTGGTGTGCAGATGATTGGCATGAAAATTATGAAGGAGCCCCTGAAGATGGGAGTATATGGCTAAATAGTAATAATAGCTATAAAATACTACGCGGAGGTTCTTGGGACTTTAGTAGCGACAACTGCCGTTCCGCCTCTCGTAATGTCTACACGCGCGACCGTAGGAGCTACTACTACGGTTTTCGTGTTGCGTTAGTGTTCTCCAGAATTACATAACCCTGTGTACTTTTACTCTTTAATTCTTTACTCTATCCCGCCTGTGGCGGGTCGAATTTTTTTTGAGATTTAGTATCATAAGGAGTACAACTGAGATCTTGCACCTTTGCCAAAAGTTGCTGGTTGTGGTTGAGTTTTGAAGTAATGAGTTTTGAAGTAATGAGTTAAAGAATTAATGCGATCGCCCTTAAAAATTGGTTGACCCTAAAGGCGTATTCAGACTAGATTTTGTAGGTTGGGCAGGGAGATAACCCAACATCAATATTTAATTATATAATTAATTAAACATTAATGTTGGGTTTCGTGCCTCAACCCAACCTACAATAATTTGGTACATAAGTACTGGTGGAAGATGTGAGTTTTGGGTAGAATTACAAACTCGCTTTGGTAATCTATATTTTGTGAGAGAAAACAGGGAAAACAATGCGATCGCACAATCAATATCCACAGTACAAACTTGTTTACTAAAAGGTGGTTGTAACGTTGTACCAGGATTGCCTCAAGAACAATGGATTCTCACCCTCATCACTTTTAATAAAGAGACTATATAGCTATCCACAGATTTACTTCACTCCTCACCTAAACTACGATAAGAATAATAATCAATCTCTTGTAGTGATTTTACTTCTTCGGCAGAAATTATTTCAAGTTCATTTTGAAAACCAATAGTAGTTATTTGTTCACTGTAGGTATCAGTATTTGAAAAAGTAACAATATAGTAATCTATTGGTTGCCATTGAAAGGCTGTTTGTTGAGCTAAAGCAGTCATATTTTTTGCCGCTTGCTCCATTTCAATAAAACATTAAAATGCGTGCTGCCTTCGGCAGAGCCGAACCGCGCGGTGGGCTCTGGGCTAAACCTCAATCTCCACAAGCTTTTTAGCTTTCTTTCTTACAAATTAACTGTGACGGATAATTAGTTACTACAATTATACTAAAATAATTTGAGACTTTAGCAGCTAAAATTAAAATGAGCGATCGCTAATGGCTCTTTCGCGATTATGGTGTAAATTGTTCTGTTTGTTACATTTTATTCCTTCCTGTCAAAGGTGGGGCTACCTCATGGGGTAGGTGTTAGGTTTCACCTTGTCAGGTGTCAAACACCATTGTTTGTACTGCTATATAACTAATTCAACGGACTTGATCTTATCAGGAAATCATGGCATAATCTGGTGCGTTACGGGCTTCGCCCTAACGCACCCTACTAATACTTTCGTTTTTAAGAAAAAAACTCTAACATAGTAGTCGCCATTATTATTAGGAGATATATCTACTAAATTAACTTATGATTGTCTATTTAGCTTCCTATCCTCGTTCGGGAAATTCTTGGCTACAACTACTGATATATACTCAGTTTAGAAAACTAGTATCCTCTGTATATAGTATTGGTGATTATCCCCCCTCTCATATCCAGGATTGGGAAATTACCACCCAAGCAACTCCACCATCTCCAGAAACAATTACTAGTGAGTGGCGATCGCAAATCCCCCAGCTTATCTGGAATAAATCAATTGCCCTTTACCAAGACCCAGAATTAAAAAGTAAATATCCTAATCATTTTAATCGTTTTCTGTGGCCAGGATGTTTAGATTTTTTAACTCCTGTAAATAGAGAAAAACTAGCGGCAGAAACAGAAGTTTTCTTCATCAAAACCCATGAATTACCTTATCAAGAATACTTCCCAGGAGAAATAGTCATACAACCCATTAGAAATCCTGGGGCAGTTATTTGGTCATATTATCAGTTAATTAACGCCACCAAACTACCAACAGAACCGATAACTACTATTAGTGATATAATTCTGGGGAGAGTTAAATATGGTTCTTGGTCTGATTATCATCAAAAATGGTTAGAAGCTAAAGATAAATTACAGCATAACTATCTATCTATTTACTTTGAATCTTTAAAAGAAAATGAACACCAGTGTTGTGTGAAAATTGCCGAAATCACCGGAATAAAATATTTAAAGAGAACATTTGTCAGGTTTACTGAAATACAACCCCAAAACCCCACATCAAAAAGGGAAGGTAAAGCCTTCGGCTGGGAAAAAAACTTGACAACTAGAGAATTAAAGTTAATTTATGTTACTCATGGTGAGATGATGGATAAACTAGGTTATGGTCAGCCTAATTATCAAGTAGCGAACAAGGAAAGAGAAAAAATGGATCAACAGTTGGAATTGAAACTTCAAGTATTGCACGATTTACTCTACGAAGCGGTAAAATTCCCTAATTGTGCTACAGCCTATACAACATTTGTACGTTCTCTGCGAGAACGCTTACATCCTATTGGAGTGAAAGATATACAAACAGCTAACTTAGCCTCAGGGTTAAAATTACAAGTAGATTTGGGCGATCGCCTCGGTGCCGATATATACTATGGTTATTATCAAGAATATTTTGACTCTCAACTAATCCTCAGTCTAGTTAATGTAGGGGCAACAGTACTTGATATTGGTGCCAACTCTGGCTACTATACAATTTTAACTGCTAGTAAAATAGGAGATGATGGCTTAGTATTATCCTTTGAGCCTCATCCTGATGCCTATGAACTTTTACAAAAAAATGCTTTAATTAACAACTTAGATAACTTAATTCAATCTTATCAAATTTGTCTGGGTGAAGAAGATGGAGAAACAGAATTTTACCTGACAGAAGAATCCTCTTTCAGTGGAATTAGTGCCACAGGTAGAGCTAAAATCAAAGAAAAGGTTAAAGTACCTATTTACCGTTTAGATACCTTTTTAACACAACTAAATATACCAACCGTAGACATAATCAAAATAGATGTAGAGGGTTATGAATTTGCTGTTTTAGAAGGAGCAAAAACTACTCTTAAAAACTCCCCTGATTGCTTAATCATGTTAGAAGTATCCTCTAAAAACTTAAATCAAACTCGTCAAGAGAAACTCATCAAAGTTTTAGCTGATATCTACCAGTTAGGTTTTCGGGGTTGGTTAGTAGAATCCCAATCAGACACACTCAAATGTTTAGAATCACCAGATAATATCAAAGAAATTGGCGCTACCAATTTATTTGTCACTCATCTAAATTCACCTACTACTGAAAATTTACAAACTTCCTATCGGCAGTTACGTCGCCAAGCTTTTCAAGGCATAGCAACACAATTACACTTAACTCCTGACGATATTATATCTCGTAATGCTCAAGACCCTCTAGGGTATGTTCAACTCAGTGGTGCTTTGATTGATTCATGCTTACGCAATCAAACCGCCAAACTAGCAGCAGACTTACGCAATCAAACCGCCAAACTAGCAGCAGAAATAGTTCAACTCAAAAACGAAGTTAATCGTCTAGAAGTTGAGAGTAAAGCTAGACTTGCAGAAATTTATAAACGGGATAGTCAAATACAAGCAGAGTTAAATTTATCATTGGGAGAGCAAATACTCAAAAAAATTAAAGGGAAATTTTTAAAAAAATAGTTAGCACAAAGCAAAAATGAGGTTATTCTCACATCTTCCACCAGTACTTCTGTACTAAATTAACCTCAGAAAAAGTTCATTTCTCTTTCGCCTAAGAAAAGTAGCACTCGGTCAACCAATTTTTAACCCCCTTCGGGTGAGGCACCGAGGCAAGAGAGGCACCGAGGCAAGAGAGGCAGAAGGGAAGGAAGAAGGTATGAAGGTAGAACTTTATCATAACTAATTAAACGGACATGATATGAAATACCACTGTTTGTAATGCTATAATATTAATATATTTAATGCTTACTAACAACTTCAAAGATGGGAACAAATACTGCTAAAGTAAAAATTATTGCCTCGGAACAAAACTGGATTGAAAGTTGGAGTATCGAACAAATTAACCAAACAGCAGAATTACCCGGGATGAAATTGGCGGTAGGAATGCCAGATTTACACCCAGGAAAAGGACATCCCATTGGTGCTGCCTTCATTAGTCATGGTATATTTTATCCCTATCTGGTGGGTAACGATGTGGGTTGTGGTATGGGTTTATGGCAAACCGATATACCATTACGCAAAGTCAAGTTAGATCGCTTTGTTAAAAAACTCCAGGATTTAGATTCTCCATGGGATGGAGATATTGAAGCTTGGTTGAGTGATTATGGCTTAACCAGTGATGAATTTGACTCTTCTTTGGGTACAATTGGAGGAGGCAATCACTTTGCTGAGTTACAGCAATTAGAATCAGTTAAAGATGAAGACAAGTTCACTAAATTTGGCTTAAAGAGTGATTATTTAGTCTTATTAGTTCATTCTGGTTCAAGAGGTAAAGGAGAAGCTATATTAAGAGATCATATCGCTCAATACCGTAATCAAGGATTAAGCGATCAAAGTGAAGATGCCCAAAACTACCTATTTAGACATAATCAAGCCCTTAAATGGGCATCGGCTAATCGAGCTTTAATTTCCCATCGCTTTTTATCTACATTGGGTTATCAAGGGCAAGTTTTAGTAGATGTTAATCATAATACAGTAACACCTGTGATTTATGAAAATCTCAACTGTTGGTTACACCGTAAGGGGGCTTCTCCTTCAGACCAAGGTATAATGATGATTCCTGGTTCTCGTGGAACATATAGTTATTTAGTTGAACCAATTGGCCCTCAAGAAGAAAATGCCTACTCTTTAGCCCATGGTGCAGGGCGAAAATGGAAACGTTCTGACGCTAAAGGTAATCTTTCTCGTCGTTACAAGGTTGATGATTTAATCAAAACTTCTTTTGGTAGTCGAGTTATTTGTGAAGACAAAAATTTGATTTATGAAGAAGCACCACAAGCTTATAAAAATATTGATATTGTCATTCAAGATATGGTAGATGCAGGTTTAATTCGAGTCATTGCTATCTATCGTCCGGTAATTACTTACAAAACCAGAAGAAAAAAATAACTCAAATCTTATACAGAGAATAAACTAAATAAATGTTGTCTTATTGGTTACAAATTACTTCAGGAAAAGGACCTGATGAATGTACCTATTTTGTAGGAAAACTCGCACTAATCTTGCTTAAAGAGGCAAAACAGCTCAAAATTAAAGCAGATATAATTAAATCTATACCGGGAGCTCAACCTGATACTTTTTTATCAATTTTAATCAGTTTAGAAGCTGATGAGCACAGTGTAGAGATAGTCAATTTTATCAATTCTTGGGAAGGTACCATACAATGGATTTGTCAAAGTCCTTTTCGTCCCCATCATAAACGTAAAAACTGGTTTGTAGGAGTAAGTGTACTAACTCCACCGGAAGAAAATGGTAGCTTTAGTGCCGAACAGGTGAAGTTTAGCACAATGCGTTCATCAGGTGCAGGTGGTCAAAATGTTAATAAGGTGGAAACAGCAGTTAGAGCAACTCATCTTCCTAGTGGGATGACTGTAACAGCTTCTGAAGAGCGATCGCAATATCTCAATAAAAAACTAGCTTTAGCAAAGTTAGCAATGATTTTAGAGTCAAAAGAACAGCTAATCGCTGAGGAATTGGAGCAAGAATTTTGGCAAGTTCACCAAAATTTAGAAAGAGGTAATCCTATTCGTATTTATCGAGGGAAAAAGTTCAGTTTGTAGTAGGGGCGCAAGGCTTGCGCCCCCATCTTTGGCTTGCGCCCCCATCTTTGGCTTGCGCCCCCATCTTTGGCTTGCTCCCCCATCTTTGGCTTGCGCCCCCATCTTTGGCTTGCACCCCCATCTTTGGCTTG
>NZ_JALKVM010000318.1:0-8055 GCF_057440575.1 Johannesbaptistia floridana | reverse complement strand
ACTTAGAGCAAAGCACCAGTACTATTGTACTAACTAATCCTTATTCAAAATTGATTTTTTAATTAAACTCACCCCCTCAGAGAACAAAAGTACTATTTTATCTGGTCAAAATTTATTTATTTGATGGCTCAATAGATTTTAATAACTAAAAATTGAGTATTTATACTAAAAAAATCATTCTACATTCTTAATTCGCGCATTCTACATTACCCTTACACCAGCAACTTTTGGGCTTTGGTGCAAGATCTGAGCCAAACCTGTCTTCACTTTAACGCTAATATGTCACATAATCAAAATATGACTAGAATTTAAATCAGGAGAACCCTGTAGGCGAGCGATATTAGTAATTATCCCTCCATCTTCACTACCATTACTATCAAACCACAATAGCCCTTCTGTTTCCCCTGTATTACTATCAGAAGAAACCTGATAGATAAAAAATTGATCGCTAGTTACAGGGGCAGAACCGACAATAAATTGTTCTTCTGAGATTACGCCAGGGATTAAATTACTACTGAGATTACTATCTATAGCAATTAAATCTTCCTCTGGATTAAAATCGGCGATCGCGTCAATTTTAGGAATCAAAGGACCGTCAACGGGAATAGGATCTCCTGGTTGAGGGGTTGACACCTGAAAAAAGGGTTCAGTAAACCAAAACTGATCGGCACCAGAACCACCATACATCAAAGCATTACTGTTACCACCATCTAGGGTATCATTGCCATTACCGCCAAACAGGCGATCGCCTTTTCCATAACGACGCTCCTCATCCTTAGGGTCAGCGCCAGTTCCACCTATAAATAAGCTACCAAATCCTCCTCCTACCAGATAATCATCGCCTGCGGCGCCTAAAAGTGTATCTCTACCTTCACCACCGAGTAAAGTATCATTACCCATCCCCCCTTGTAGAAAGTCAAAACCGTTTTCCCCTTCTAATAAATCATTACCTGAACCTCCGCGCAGCTTATCACCACGATTACCACCCTTTAGGGTATCATCGCCTAAACCTCCCCGCAGGTCATCAAAGTCATCACCACCAATGAGGTTATCATTTTCTCCACTACCTTTGATAGTATTAAATGTCTTAGATTCAGACTTTTCTACTACACTTGCTATTACAAAGAACTCAGACTCATCTGTGTGATAAACAATATTTTTTTCTCCTCCAGCGATGGTTACGCGATATCCGGGTACCAAAGCTTGACTACAGAGGAAACCTGCTGTTGCTACTCCTAAACAGCCATCTGGCCAAATCTTTTGTTCTGCTTTAACAATCTCTAAATCGGAATTTGCTACTTCTAATTCTTGGGAAGCATTCGCTAAGATAGCGTCTTTCAAATCCACAGGTAGTTCATCTGGATTGATCTCAGATTCATCTATGAGGTCGGAAGTTAATTCTTCGATCATTTTACATTATCCTCAACAGAGATTATATTTCTCATCATATTCGATTTCTTATGGCTTCATTTGAAACTCAAACCGCCTTGTAACAAAATTTTAGGCAATCTTTAATAGGCAAAAATACTATATATAGATATATAGCATTTCAAAGGACTCATGAGGTACAGCTAACTCCTGCCTCCTGCCTCGGAGCCTCGAAAAGGATAACCTTTGTACCTCACCAGCCTTAAAAAGGCTTTATAGCGTTATTAAACTGCTCAAAAGTTTTAGTGTGGTCATAAAATTAATGTTGGGTTTCGTGACAAGGGCCCAACCTACAAACTATAAAGTGCGATCGCACTCAGCCAGGTTGTTTCCTCCTTCATATTTAGGCGCTTGAGGAATTAAGGCCCCTTTGGTATTCCAATTATTGGTTTCATCTAGCCACTCACCACCCACATTGCTTTGGCCATAACTAGGTAAAATTTGAGCGATCGCCATTAATATCACTCCCATACACAACTTAACGCAAAATTTGCCCATACTATTCTTCTTCTTCTGAGGGTTTTTTCTCTACCACATTACTGTAATTAAACTGTTCAAAAGTTTTCGCCTGTGGTGGAGACTGTCCCTCTTCTAATGCTGATTTTACTAAGAAATCAATTACTTCTAGAGCATTTTTCATTGCCTGATCGTATGTCTCTCCGTATGTATGACATAGACCTCCCCATTCTGGCAAAGTAACCACAAAACATTGGGCGCCATCGGACCATTGAATGATAATACTGTAGTGATGGTTCATGAGTTTAACTACTTCGTTGTTGTTGGCAACGCCTCAATGATAGCCTCTGAAATAAATGGCAGTAACTCCCGGTTAGTAATTGCTTCCTTACTATCAATAAATACTACTAATAGATATGGTGATTGACCCGGAATTTCTATATAAGCCGCGTCGTGATGTACTTGGCTAGTCCATCCAGCTTTTGACCATATTTGAGCGTTTTTTGGTATAGATTGTCCTAAAAAACCAGTAATCTGATTCTCTTGTTCATCTTTTTTACTATAGTTAATTTCTTCTAGATTCCGCTTGAGTAAATTCATCATTTCTTGTGAACGTGCCGATGATACTGCTACCCCTCCTATAATACTATGCAATAACCGGGCTACTGCTTCTGTGGTCACCATATTTCGGTTTTCCATTAATTCCCCTAAAAACATCCTCTCTCTACCATAAGGCCCATCTGACCAGGTTTTTTGATTTATGTTTACTGTTTCTAACTCCGGCCATCCCAATGATTGGTAGTATCTATTTACTATATTTCTCTGATACTTCCAGGTGGTGTAGGGTCCGCTTGATAGTTCTGGTCCGCTAGTAGTTCCGCTTAATACGTCTACCACTAAACTCGTGGCATCATTACTAGACTCTACAATCATATCACGTATAGCACGGTTTAATTCTGGGGAAAAGGGAATCATTTCACCCTCTAACCATTCTTGAATCGCCACCAAATAAAACAACTTAACTATACTAGCAGGGTAGATACGTTCGCCTCCACGATAACTAAATCCTCTCACAGAATGTTTCCAAAATTCTTCTGGAGATATTGCTCCCCCTGTATTCACAATTACTGGTGGGTCATATACTATCCAAGTTAAAGCTATTTGATTTTTAGCTAATTGAGGAAAATTAGACCAAGTCATCTCTAATATTTCCATTCCTGCGGTTGTTAATTGGCTATCTGGGCGAAAAAAGGTCATAATTTGATTGGTTGGTGATGATTAGAGCTATATAGAGATCCTAGCTTAAGCTGAGACTCTGCTACACGTAAAGTTAATGAAAGTCGCAATTGATCAGTTTGATTTTTTTTTGAACGATGAATTAGGCGATCGCTAAAAATTATAAACTCACCTGGTTGTAATTTTACCGTTTCAGCTTCTTTGGTTAACTCCAATGGCAAGTCAAAAAATGGATTTCCACTAAAGGGATCTCTCATTTTTAGCTTACATTCTTCACTTATTTTACCTGTAGGTATATATTCAAATCCATTTTCTGCGTTAACTTCTGTTAAGGCTATATACACATGACGAGTTTCTGCTTTATTTTTCCTCAACTTGGGATAGACATCTTGATGCCACATTGGTATCAATTGTTTTGATACCTTGTTTACCCACAATTCCGAACGCCATAAAACTAAATCTTCCCCCAAATGTTCTTTTAATTTTGCTAATAAATTAACATCTTGACAAATTGACCACAACTCTGGTGAATCTAAATGTCTCTCCATATAAAATTCCTGTTTAGAAGTTTCTACCAATGCTAACAATATAGAACCCAAATTTAAATTTCTTAGTTTTTTTAAAAATGATTTTTTAGCTGGAGGATTAGGCAGAACTTCTGTGAGAATAGTTTTAGCTATTTCTTCAACTTCTAGTTTACTTAAACTTAGAGAATAAGGTCCCCAGATATCTTCTTTTGGTATTTCTCTGTCCATAATTTGCTTTTTTTCCATAATTCATTTGCTAATTGTTTATCTTTTGCCAAATCACTTAGAGGCATTTTTTCTCCTTTGTAGTTTAACAACTCGCCTGTTATTGTTGCAAATTTGGGATTATTTACTATATTAACAATCCCCTCCGCGCTAACTTCTGGAGAGATTCCTATCCCTAAATACTTACTCAAACGGTGCCCAATCGTAATATTAGACTGGACAAATCCCGGATGAATACTATTAACTCTTACTTGTTTATTTTTAATCAACTCAGATAATTTTAAACTATATAGTAACAAACACAATTTAGATACACTATAGGCTTCTAGAAAGTTAAGAGGAGTTGTTTGAGTCAACTTATGCCACTCTACCGAAGATGCCTTTAATGCTAAATCAGAAGCAATCATTAGAATACAACTATTTTTAGTATATATCAACTTATTTAATAGGGACTGAGTTAGTAAAAAATGTCCTAGATAATTAGTAGAGAAAATTAATTCAAAACCATCTGTAGTTATGCCTCGTTGATTAAATAAACCAGCATTGTTAATCAATAGGTTTAGAGGCAGTTGTTTCTCCTCAAACATTCCGACAAATTCAACTACTGAGTCTAGAGAGGATAAATCTAGGGGTAAATACTCAATCTGGGGATTACCTGTGACTTTCTTGAGATAATTTATGGCTTTGTTGGCTTTCTGAGGATTTCTACAACCTATAATTACCTGCATACCTAGTTTTGCTACACTAGAAGCTGTCATCAGTCCTATTCCTGAGTTTCCCCCTGTAATTATACAAACTTGTTGCTTTTGATTATTGTTCATGTTAGACGAAAATGTGCTATAATACTATGTTTGGATGTATAAAGATATTATTGAGAAATTGAGCATTTGAACTATTCTTAAAGTGAACTTCAAGAAGTACACCTTTGTAAATAATTATCAGATTAACAAAGAAATTAACTTGAGTGTTTATATCTATATACATCATATAAACAGAGAATCAATAATTAAGGAGTTAATCACTAGTGGTTACAGAAATAAAATCTCAGCAAGACTACGAAAATAAAACTCAGGAAATAGCCCAAGAATTGTTAAAAATGAGTAAAGAGAAACGCTCATTTCTAGATAATATGCGCTGGGATGATAAACTCTTAGGTTGGGCGATGAGTAATCCAAATTTACGTGTACAATTATTTCGCTTCATTGATTGTCTACCAGCACTACAAAGCAATGCAGAAATAGCACGTCATTTACAGCAGTATTTGGGTGACGAGTCAGTAGAATTACCAGGCGCCTTAAAGGGAATTCTTAATTTTAGTGAACCAAATTCACCTCCAGCACAATTAGCGGCTAAAACAATTACAAAATCAGTAGAATCTTTAGCTTATAAGTATATTGCTGGAGAAAACATTAAAGAAGTATTGAAAAGCATCGAAAGACTCCGCAAGGAGAAAATGGCTTTTACCATTGATTTATTAGGAGAAGCGGTAATCACGGAAACAGAAGCCCAATCATATTTAGAAAGATATATAGACTTAATTGAAACTCTTAGTGAAGAAAGTAAGAAATGGAACAAAGTAGCAGAAATAGATGAAGCAAATGGGGAAAAACTGCCTCAAGTACAAGTATCAGTAAAACTAACAGCATTTTACTCCCAATTTGACCCCATAGATCCAGAAGGAAGTAAACAGAAGGTATGCGATCGCATTAGGTTACTATTAAGAAGGGCAAAAGAAGTAGGCGCAGGAATCCACTTCGATATGGAACAATATGTCTACAAAGATTTAACCCTAGCCATACTATTTGATTTACTACTAGAAGAAGAATTTCGCAACCGTCGCGACATCGGCATAACTCTCCAAGCCTATCTACAAGAATCCTATCAAGACTTAGAAAAATTGATAGAATGGGCCAAAAAACGCGGTACTCCCGTAACAGTGAGACTCATCAAAGGGGCATACTGGGATCAAGAAACAATTCAATCTATACAAAAACATTGGCCACAACCAGTATATAACCAAAAAGCAGCTACAGACTTGAACTACGAGAAGATGATGCAGCTATTACTAGAAAATCATCAGTATCTAGATGCGGCGATTGGTTCTCATAATGTGCGTTCTCAAGCTAAGGCGATCGCCATTGCTGAAACTTTAAATATTCCCAGACGTAACATAGAGATGCAGGTACTCTACGGAATGGGAGATACTCTAGCTAAAGCCTTAGTAAAAAAAGGTTATCGAGTCCGTGTGTATACCCCCTACGGGAAAATTCTCCCTGGCATGGCGTATCTCATTAGACGCTTATTAGAAAATACCGCCAATAGTTCCTTTTTAAAACAAAGTTTAGAAGATAAACCAGTAGAGGAATTAATTGCCCCTCCCCAAGTCAAACCAGAAGCAGCCAAAGAAGAAGATAATAACCACGGCTTCCAGGGTGCGCCGGATACTGACTATGCTAATAGTCAACTGCGAGAAAAAGCAAAACAAGCCTTGAGAGAAGTTAAAAACTCCCTAGGGAAAACCTATTTACCCTTGATTGATGGGGAATATGTGAATACCAGTAATTATGTAGAATCAGTAAACCCCAGCAACATCCAAGAAATAGTGGGTAAAATTGGTTTAATTTCCGTAGAACAAGCAGAAACAGCAATAAATGCCGCGGTAGCAGCTTTCCCTGAATGGGCAAAAACTCCCGCTTCAAAAAGGGCAGATATACTGCGTAAAGCGGCAGAAATTATGGAAAGAAGACGCCACGAACTCTCCGCCTGGATTTGTTTAGAAGTAGGAAAAGTATTGCAACAAGCAGACGCAGAAGTATCTGAATCCATCGACTTTTGTAACTACTACGCCGCAGAAATGGAACGCCTAGACCAAGGTTATAACTATGACGTGGCAGGAGAAAATAATCGCTATATCTATCAACCAAGAGGTATTAGTTTAGTTATTTCTCCCTGGAATTTCCCCATGGCAATTGCTACAGGAATGACAGTGGCATCATTGGTAACTGGTAACTGTACTCTCCTCAAACCTGCGGAAAGTTCTTCAATAATTGCCGCAAAAATTACCGAAATTCTGGTAGAAGCAGGTATTCCTAAAGGAGTGTTTCAATTTATCCCCGGTAAAGGTTCTGAAGTAGGGGCCCATTTAGTCAAACATCCCCAAGTCCATCTCATCGCCTTTACAGGTTCTCAAGAAGTAGGTTGTCGTATCTATGCCGATGCTGCTATCTTGCAACCAGGACAGAAACACCTAAAACGAGTTATCGCGGAAATGGGAGGTAAAAACGCCATTATAGTCGATGAAAGTGCAGATTTAGACCAAGCCGTGGCCGGAGTAGTACAATCTGCCTTTGGGTATACCGGACAAAAATGTTCCGCCTGTTCCCGCGTAGTTGTCCTAGAAACCGTCTATGAAGCTTTTCAAGAGAGAATAGTCGATGCTACCCGTTCTCTGAATATAGGGCCAGCAGACGCCCCTAGTACCCAAGTAGGTCCCGTGATTGATGCTAAGGCACGCGATCGCATTCGTGAGTATATTGCTATAGGGAAGAATGAAGGCAAAGTGGCTTTAGAGATGGATAGTCCCGAATCTGGTTATTTTGTCGGTCCAGTTATCTTCTCGGATGTTTCTGCTAATGCTAAAATCGCCCAGGAAGAAATTTTTGGTCCCGTGGTGGCTTTAATTCCGGTTAAGGATTTTAACGAAGCTTTAGAAGTAGCTAATGGTACTAATTATGCTCTGACTGGGGGCTTGTATTCTCGTACTCCTGAACATATTCAACGGGCTAGTAACGAATTTGCCGTAGGTAATCTCTATATCAATCGTAATATTACTGGGGCGATTGTTTCCCGTCAGCCTTTCGGTGGTTTTAAACTCTCAGGTGTGGGTTCAAAAGCTGGAGGTCCTGACTACCTGTTACAATTCTTAGAACCCCGAGTGATTACTGAAAATATTCAGCGTCAAGGTTTTGCCCCCATTGAAGGAGCAGAGTAGGGTTTAATTTAGGTTTTGTATTTTTAGCCAAAGTTATTGGTGAGATATTTTCGGTGCGTTACACTTCGTTAACGCACCCTACATTTTCTAGCGCTACATTTTCTAGTAGGGGCGCAAGGCTTGCGCCCCCTATCTTCGGCTTGCGCCCCCTATCTTCGGCTTGCGCCCCCTATCTTCGGCTTGCGCCCCCTA
>NZ_JALKVM010000317.1:0-8117 GCF_057440575.1 Johannesbaptistia floridana | reverse complement strand
GAATAGATTCAGCAGGAGAATAATTGAATGATTTTCATTGGGTTAAGTTGGTTTTTACGGGCGATAAAAAAATGAGGGTATCAGTTTTGCCTGAAAATCGGTTATCAAAATCGGATAATTTGATAAACTTGGAAAAAGCCCCCTTATCTCGTCTTCGAAAACAAAGAAATGGCCGCTTGTTTAGTAAAAATGAGATAAAACGCGAATGCTGTGAACATTGGCTACACACAAGCCGGGTAAAATCCTCCATTGAAAAATTAGAAAAAAGAGCCCGCTGCGGCAGTCAAAGCCAGGCTACGCCAATTTCGCCTTTGCCCACCGCAGCTATTTTGGTGAAATGGGATGAAAAGATTATTTTCAGGAATCCCGGCCTGCGTGTAGCCCGGGCCGTTAGGTGCTATTGTTTAATAAGAATTTTATGATTAAGAAAAACGAGAGAGATGCCTATAAACTATAATAAAAACAAGAATAGATCAAATTATAGCAATAAAGTTAGAGGCGAAATAGAAAGGATTTTTGATAAATTTAGAATTGCAGTTGCACTGTCGCTAGTCCTAGTTACGATTATCGCAGGAATGACGAAACTTTTTGATATCAATGATTACTTTTATGAAAACCAAAGAAAAAAATCCGAATACCTTCTAAATAGGATAATTAAAGATAATGAAGTCAAAATTGATAGTTTGAGTTTAAGACTAGGAAAAGCTGAAAGTCGATTGTCTGAAATTAATAGGTTGATTGCTGGAGCAAGCGTAAATTTTAGTAGAGATCAGAGGGTGTTAAACATTGAAGACGAAATACAACTTTTGAATTCTGAATTGAATTTAGTGAAAAAGCAATACACTAGTATAAGACAAGCATTTAATCCTACTAGCCCAGAAGAGGTTTTAACTATTGCAAGATTAAGTGATGAATTAAAGTATTTGAAAACAAATCTTTCAAGCTTCGAATTGAATCTAGTTAAGCAACAAGATGAGTTTCGTGAATCAATTCTAAGAGAGAATAAGTATACTGAGCGATTTACTAATCTAATTTTAGTGGTTCTTATTCCTCTTGTATTTAACTTCCTATATACAGTATGGAAAGATTATAAAGAAGATAGAAAAGAAGAAAAGTCTCAAACTAGCACCTAACAATGGCTACATGCCATGCCGGTAAAAATCTTCGAGAGGAAAATAGAGATAGAAAAACCCGCACAGTCAGCAAAAGCCAGGCTGCGCCAATTTGGTCTTTTGCTGCCTGCGCTAGCATTTGTGAAATGAGACGAAAATGGTAAATTTAGAGTCCGGCACGTCACGTAGCCGGGCCGTTCCACACAAGCAGAGAAAGGAAATGAAGAGAGCATATCTATTGATAATACCTTTTATTACGGTTTTAAATTCAACTTTTGGCCAATTACAATGTGATTTCAAAATTATATCGGAAGTTCAAACAGATGAAGAGTTAGATTTTATTGAAGAAATCTTCGGTGATGGAGAAAAGAAAAAATATCGAAATCGTATAATCAGAAAGACCAGCGAAAATGATGTGTTGAAATTACTAATTGGAGTTAAATCATTTGAGAAAGGCGATTTGTTTTGTGAATCTGAAATGTCAAATGACACCTTATTTTTACAATTTAGAGTTCGAGGGAAAGTAATTGACGGAATAGGAAAAATTGTAGAAATAGGAGAATCCAAATACCGCGAAGTTGAAATTGAAGTCAATGGTTTAAATGCTAGTCCCAAAGTAATCTTATTGAATGGAGAAGAGGTAGAAGAATCTTCGGAGTTATATTTAACATATCCAATTCAATTTGAGATCGTCGATGGAGATACAGTAAATAGGAAAGATGAATTTGGTCAGAGGCAAGGAAGATGGATAGATAAAATGGATAGGGTGAACATTGAAAGTTATTACGTGGATAGTAAATTAATGAAGTCGAAAATGACTACAATGAACCTTTCGAATAATGTAGAATCTGAAGAATTCTATAATCTTGGATTAAAAACTGGAGATGTTTATTTTAGAAGCTATTATGAAACAGGTGAAATTCAAGAAGAGAACTACATTGTAAACGAGACTGGGATTTTCAAAAGAAAATGGAATTTAAGCGGTGAGATTATTCAAGAAAACTTATACAATGGTGAAGAAATTGAGATTAATCAATATGACAAGAAAGGTAAGCTATATTGTAAATGCATAACTAAAATAGGGGCTGAATCTTTCGTTGAAGAAATGGGAATTTCTTGGGCTAAGAATAAATATAAGATCCCTTGTACTTTTTATGATAAATATGGAAATGAGGTGTCCGAAGGAAAGAAAGAGTTCAAGTTGAATTACGAAATAAATCCAAGATAAAAAGCCTGTGTGGAACACAGTGCAGCCGACAATACTCCGCTACGCTGCGTACTGCGGCTGCACAACCCGTTGGTGGCAATAAGGTATGATCAACAGTAATAGCAAAAGATCAGAAGACAAAATTCAATGAATAATAAAGTTCAAAATTATTCCGTTGCAAATGAAGGTTTTCTGAATAGACTCAAGGAATGGAATAAAAAAGAGCCGTACTTAATAAGTATTTTGTTGTTATTTACATGTACAGCAGCAGTATTCAGATTTGAAATGAGAATTGAATATTGGATTATTTTGTTAATAATAATACCGTTAGTGGTAACCAAAGCCATAAAAAGGAATTGGTATGTTATCAAGGAATTAGAGATTAATTCTGAATTTTTAACCCTAGTGATTTTAACGGGTAATAAAGTAAGTAATTACAAATTAAAGCAACATGAATTTTCTATTGATTTAAAAATGAAGATGGTAGGTGAATTGTCAAAAGAGTACATTCTTGAGATTTCATCTAATAAAACACCAAAAGTTCAAATTTATAGACATCAGTTGTCATATTCTGATATGATTTCTATATATGAGCAATGTAAATTAAATCAAAATAAGTCATTACATTATACCGAAAAGAATAGAATTAAAGAAGTTAAAAAGCTAATCAAAACTTGAAGCATATATTGTGAAAACTTAAGTATAGTAGGATAGATAGGTGAATGAAATTATAAAAATACTGCCACCAACAATGGCTACATGCCATGCCGGTAAAAATCTTCGAGAGGAAAATGGAGATTGAAAAACCCGCGCAGGCAGCAAAAGCCAGGCTGCGCCAATTTGGTCTTTTGCTGCCTGCACTAGCATTTGTGAAATGAAACGAAAATGGTAAATTTAGAGTCCGGCACAGCACGTAGCCGGGCCGTTGGTGGCTATGAATAACAAAACAAGTAGAAGATGGCAGAGAAAGAATGGATAGGAGTTCAGTTTAATTTTGATAAAAAGTTTGGATTGGGAGATTGGATCAAAAGATATGAAAGTATTGGGATAAAGTCAGACGAAGAGCATATTACCGTCGAGTTTGGCAACAATGAATTGAAAAGATTAGGCAGTGAAGAATCTAAGAAAGTAGAGATTCTGAAAACTGCGATTCGGAAGTTTTTAAAAGATAGCGACTACACAAATATTTACACTTACCTGAATGCAGATGATCTAAAAGGCCAAAAACCTGAATTGTTGAAAGGAGAGTTTTCAAGTCGAATAAGGATAACTGAATTTCAAGACCCGAAGTCGATTTTGTCCAATTATGAATCAGCGTTAAATTCAGGCAAGGTCAAAAAAATACTTATGAAAGATAGGCTAATGGTTGCAATGAATGATATTTTTAATTTTATAATCGATAGAGGCTTTGAAACACACCAAGAGTTGACTTTAGATTTGAGTTACGAGGACAAAGAAGAATTTGGATCGGCTAGAGACAATCTGAATATGTCGATTCAAATAGAGAAATTATGAAAGACGAAGAAATACAGTTGACAGAGGATGAATTGAAATTCATAGTTGAAGATGAATTTGATCGAATAATAGGTTTGGCAAAATACAACTCATTCTGTTCGAATTGTACTGGAAAAACCAAGGTTGAAATGGTTGAATACGGAATATTCCTGAATGAATTGGACGATCTAGCTTTCAAAGGCAAATGTAAATCTTGCAATAAAAACATTGGGAGGTATATCGAGATTGGGGAGGAACCGAGATTTAGGGTAAGAGCAGAAAACTTGAAACGGAAAAAGAAGTGATCACAGCCACCAACAATGGCTAGCCGACAATACTCCGCGATGCTCCGTACTGCGGCTAGCCGGGCCGTTGGGTGCAAAAATAATAGATAGATGATATTAGAAGGAGCAATTGGAGATGCGTATGGAGCAGGATTTGAATTTGCAGAAAAAGAAAAGATAAGGAAGAAGAATACTCTAACACAATATGAATCGCATCCATTATTCGAAGAAATAAAGGGTAAGTACACTGATGATACTCAAATGTCAATTGGAATTTGTGAATTGTTATTAGAGGAAAAAGAGTGGACTCCTTTAAAAATTGCAAATAAGTTTGTTGAGGTTTTTAAAAGAGACCCAAGAAGAGGGTATGCAAAAAGGTTTTATAAATTTTTAATGGAAATAGAAAGTGGTGAGGAATTATTGAGGAAGATTGAACCAAAAAGTGAACGAAATGGTGCGGCAATGAGATCTTATTCAATCGGGATATTAGGAGATGAAAATGAGATCATAGAAAGATGTGACCTACAATCAAGTTTGACTCATAAAACAGAAAAAGCATTAATATCTGCCCAAGCAATTGCTTTGACGAATCATTTCTTCATTTATGATAAAGGGAGGAAATCAGAACTATTAGATTATCTTCAAGATATACAGGGAGTTAGATGGACTGGTAAATGGTCCGGAGAAGTAAAGGTAAATGCAATTGAAACTGTAGAAGCAGTAATTAGTCTGATCATTTCTGAAGATTCGTTGAAAGAAATATTGAGGAAGAGCATTGAATTTAGTGGAGATGTAGATACAGTTGCTTCTTTAGGGTTGGCAATAGGAAAAATGAGTAGAGAAATCAATAATGATCTCCCAAATTGGTTATATGAGGAATTAGAAGAAGGTAAATATGGCAAAGGTTATTTGAAAGAATTAGATGAGAGACTGGATGAATTAAAAGTGGTTTAAATTCTGCACCCAACAATGGCTACATGCCATGCCGGTAAAAATCTCCGAGAGGAAAATGGAGATTGAAAACCCGCGCAGGCAGCAAAAGCCAGGCTTCGCCATCATCGCCTTTTGCTGCCTGCGCTAGCATTTGTGAATTAAGACGAAAATGGTAAATTTAGAATCCGGCACAGCACGTAGCCGGGCCGTTCTGCTCAATAAATGAAAAAAGAAAATCAATATATCAAAAAAGCAATTGAAGAAATTCTCGATCCAAAATTTGAGACTACTAAACAGTATTTGGAAGTCTGCGAAGTAAAAATAGAAGATGGATTACCTAAGATTGCTAGAGTAAGTGAAGATTACTATGAAGATAAAGTCGCTGTTTACGTTGAGGTCAAAAATGAAAGATATTTTATTGAAATTCATTTAACGAAAGAGCCTGAAATAGCGGTAGACTTTGTTTGGACAGAATCAGGAAATCGAGTTTATCTAACAGCTACATCGAAAAGGTTGACTTTTAAGGAACTTTCAAGTTTTATAAGGAAATTCGAACCATTGATAGGTTGGTCTAAAGGAGATTTAAGAAAGTATGGAAAGTCAAGATATGATTTCAGCCGAATAAGCTTCGAGCCAATAAGAAATGAAGCCTATGGGTTAGACGAAAAATTAGAATTATTGCTCAATGAATTAGAAAAAGATATTGAAGGGGTTCAAAAGCTCAGTAAAAATTCAGAAGCAATAATATCAGTTTGCCGACATCAATACATAAGTGGAAATGCAGGAATTGGATTTGAAATTGAGACAATAAACAGGTTGAATAAGCTGAATTTGGGAATCGAGATTGACACGTATATTATTGGAAACGAGGTCAAATGAAAATTAAGAATACTGAGCAGAACAATGGCTACATGCCATGCCGGTAAAAGTCTTCGAGAAGAAAATGGAGATGGAAAACCCGCGCAGGCAGCAAAAGCCAGGCTTCGCCATCATCGCCTTTTGCTGCCTGCGCTAGCATTTGTGAAATGAAACGAAAATGGTAAATTTAGAGTCCGGCACAGCACGTAGCCGGGCCGTTCACAGACAATCGCGCAACAGAAAAAGGTATCTGTAAGAATTTGAGATAAAACTTGTCCCCGCCTAAAAAAAGGTAAATGCCTGATTATCAATATTCAGAAACTGGGCTTAAATTGGTTAGTCCATTGGAGAATTGGATTGTTAAGGCGGGGCAGATGAGATTTCTACAGTTTTATAGTTGGTTTAGGAGAATTGTGATAGCCCGAATTGAAAAATTAGATCAAGAGTTACCGCGGCCCCGTTGGATGGAAAGGAAAACGGTATCAGGAAAAGAGCCCGCGTCCAAGGGGCTTATGAAAATCAACCGGTAAATGAAAATCAATGAGCAAATAAGGCTTCATGCCCGAATAAGATTGATTTTTAAGGGTCCGCAGGTGCATTGAATAGATTTAGCAGGAGAATAATTGAATGATTTTCATTGGGTTAAGTTGGTTTTACGGGCGATAAAATAAATGAGGGTATTACTTTTGCCTGAAAATTGGTTGTCCAAATCGGATGATTTGAAAAATGTGGGAAAGCCCCCTTTTCTCATCTTCGAAAATAGAGAAATGGCCGCTCGTTTTGTAAAAATCGGATAAAACGCGAATGCTGTGAACATTGGCTACACACAAGCCGGGTAAAATCCTCCATTGAAAAATTAGAAAGAAGAGTCCGCTGCGGCAGTCAAAGCCAGGCTACGCCAATTTCGCCTTTGCCCGCCGCAGCTATTTTGGTGAAATAGAATGAAAAGATTATTTTCAGGAATCCCGGCCTGCGTGTAGCCCGGGCCGTTCGGTGCTATAAAAAAGGACAAAAATGTTGTTTGATAAGGATTATCGTAAAGAGACACCAGAAATAAAAGAACAGCTTAAGAGATATTCTGAGAGTAGTAAAACAATAATGCTACCCAATCAGAATGAAGTAAGAGTACCTAAATTTAGCATTGATAACGAGTATACTCAGGATTTCTGGAGACATATTAGCTTGTTTCCCAATAATGGATTGATTGATCCTAAATTCATGGACAGGCAAGAATATAATGAAAAAATTGAAAGCTTCATCCAGCTTATTGATAGAGAAACTCCAAAAGAAAGAGATATTTTAAACTTTATTAGAGAGAATGAAGCTTATTTTATTATCGGATCCTTACTAAGAAGGTTTGATTTTGGACATCATGGACGGTTTTTATTCAAAGAATTTCCTTTGGGGACGTCTTATGCCGCCGATTTTATTATTATTGGTAAGGGATCAGGAGGATATCATTTAATCCTTGTAGAATTAGAATCGGTATATGGAAGAGTAACAACATCAAAAGGAGAATTTGGAGAAGTAATAAGAAAAGGTCTTAATCAGATAGAGGATTGGAAGTCTTGGTTAGATTCAAATTATGGTAATCTTCGGGAAGTATTTAATAAGCACAAAGGAAGTTACGAGGAATTACCAAGAGAGCTAATTGATTATGACTCAACACGAATGAATTATGTTGTAATCGGTGGAAGAAGAACCGATTTCAACGAAAAAACATATTCACTCAGAAGAAGATTAGAGAGAAGTGATTCGATTAAGTTATTACACTACGATAATTTGATTGATCTCTCCAAAGAATTAATTGTAAGAGGAGCCTATTAAATCAGACAGCACCGAACACAGTGCAGCCGGCAATACTCCGCTGCGCTACGTACTGCGGCTGCACCACCCGTTGGGTGTCATTAGTCCTATTAAATAAGGAAGTCGAAGAAAAAATAAGTAGCGAACTCTCTCAAAAAATCTAAAAATGGACCTAAGAAATAGCTTTTCAGCAAGATTTAAGAATTCAACTGATAAGAGATTGGTATTCCTCAAATCGTTAATCTTGATTTTGATCTTTTTAAACTTTGGAGCAATTGAATTGGAAGGTCAAGACTTGATAAGGTTGCAAAAAGGTGATCTTGCTTATAATTTTAATGAAGCTGATGAGGAAGGAGAGGAGATTGAACTATACCCGTAACTAAGAGGTTTGCCACAAGTTCCTATATTTACAGGCATGATATT
>NZ_JALKVM010000316.1:0-8119 GCF_057440575.1 Johannesbaptistia floridana | reverse complement strand
TACTCATTACTCGTTACTCGTTACTTCAAAACTCATGTTTGTTGGGTTATCTCCCTGCCCAACCTACAAAGTTATAAACCACGAATAGAGATTTTTGACAACCTGTAGTAGGGGCTTTAGATTAATGTTGGGTTTCGGTCCTCAACCCAACCTACAAAGTTATAAACCACGAATAGAGATTTTTGACAACCTGTAGTAGGGGCGCAAGGCTTGCGCCCATTCCAAGGCTTGCGCCCATTCCAAGGCTTGCGCCCATTCCAAGGCTTGCGCCCATATTCCGGCTTGCGCCCATTCCAAGGCTTGCGCCCATTCCAAGGCTTGCGCCCATACATCATCTTACATTATTTGAGCGATCGCTTCTGTTTCTTTGAGGATAAAATTAATGTTGGGTTTCGTTACAAGGGTCCAATCTACAAAATTACTACTGTTATATATAGGGCGCAAGCCTTGCGCCCCTACATCATCTTACATTGTCGGAGCGATCGCTTCTGTTTCTTTGATTGAATTAATCTTTTTTTGATTTATCTCAAGTTACTATTATATATAGGGCGCAAGCCTTGCGCCCCTACATTATTTTGGAGTAGTGATCTTAAAAAATCTGGAAGTTATTGGCTTGTAGATTAGGTTCACCCTCTAAAACAGCAAATTGAGTTAAATTGAGATCATTTTCTGTGTCTATATAAGCTAAACTTCCATCTTCAGTAGCATAGACAAAACCTAAAGTAAAATCACTATCAAAATCTTCTAGAGTCGGTATTTCTAGTAGTTGAGAGTTATCAAGAAAACCAGTATCTAAACTGTTTTGGAAACCATCTCTAGAAACAGAGATAATATCTGCGGCGGGGTTAAAATCAACGATGGTATCAATACCAAATCTGTCGTCAATACGGTCAAATTGAAAGCGATCGCGCCCCTTACCTCCTTCGAGTAAATCATCGGCAAAGCTACCAATAAGTATATCATTACCATCATTGCCAATCAAGCGATCTTCTTGTCTGCCACCATCTAGGGTATCATCCCCTCTTCCTCCACTTAGGCGATTTTTAGAATTACTGCCTATGATTTGATTATCTAAAAGATTACCAATCCCGGCGATAAATCTATCACTAGTAACAATCAGGTTTTCTACATTTCGACCTTTTGGACCTAATGCCCAATCTACAGATGATTCTATAGTATCAATACCATCAACTTCGGCATCTGGTTTTTCATTCTCTACCACATCGTTAATTGAATCAACAATATAGGTATCATTCCCCTCACTTCCCCGCATGGTATCATCACCACTGCCACCATCTAGGGTATCATCGCCATCTTTGCCAATCAGATTATCATCGCCGTTGCCACCGAATAACTGGTCATTATCTAAGCCACCATCTAGGGTATCGTTGCCAGAGTTACCAAAAAGGCGATCTTCACCTTGATTACCTATTAATTCATCGTTGCCGCCGTCGCCGTCTAGGGTATCATCACCATTTTTACCGTTGATTACCTCACCAATAATTGTTCCCGTAATCAGGTCGTCATCGTTAGTACCTTCAATAACTGTTGAATCCCCATCTGCTTCAGTCACTGATAGCCCATAATTGCCTAATTGTCTAGCAGAGGCAGCATTTTCTCCCGTCAGAGGATTGTAATCACGCGCATCTTCACTAGCGCCATTAACACCAATCAAGTATTCTTGATTTGCTTCTACAGAGATTTGTAGCAAACTGCCTTGAGTATTGTTACTAGCATCATCATTAAAAGCTAATTCATCGCCATCACTATCAAAAACCCTTAAAAAAGTATCGGCACTAAATTCTTCATTGGTAGTAGTGGCAATATTAACAGTTTCACTGGAGGAAGGGGTAAAAGTATAAATATCAATATCTCTATTACCCACAAAAAAGTTATTATCATTGCCAATGTTGCCAAAGACAAAATCTCCAGTATTTACTTCAATAACTGCGTCATTATCTACAGAATCATTAGATAGGGATTCACTTTCAGAACTTGGTAGAATTCTCGCGTTAAATAAATATTCTCCGGTCATTCCTGGGGAACCACTAGCTAATTGAAATGGGTTAAAGTTATCATTACCATAGCCAGAAATCGATACATAGTAGTTTTGGTCCTCTTCAATAGGAAATTGTAACAAAGAATCTCGGTTTCCCGCCTCTTGGTCGTCATTGATAGCTAAGAGATTACCCTCTGCATCGAAAAGTTTAACTACTGAATCTACAGGATTATCCAGATTAGCTTCATAAGCATCGATATCAATTTCTAAAATCCCATCAGTATCTGAATTAATTTCTACAAAATCTACATCGCGATCGCCAACTTCTACACCAAAATCGGCACTAATTAAGCCTGGTATATCAGCGATTGGTAAGGTTAAATCATTACGAGATTCCGATATACTTCCATTTAAGTCACGATTAGCGAAACTCAAGATTAAATCATAAGAACCGCCACTACCAGCATCAGAACGATTATCTAAGTTATTGGGATTATAATCTTGGTTAAAGTAATCCGATACTGCGACATAGTAGACTTCTCCAGCCTCTACATTAGCGGCGATAAAACTATCAGTAGTATGGCCGTTAAAAAATTGCCTATCTATTGGATCTGCAAATACCAATCCTGGAAAAGTAGAATCTGTATACTCTACAAAATTCCCTGCTAAGTCAGTAGCTAAATCATCATCACTACTAAAGATTTCATCCCCATCACTATCAAAGATTCTTACATAAGTATCAGCAAAGTCATCTTCAAAGGGAGTATCAATATCGATAAATAAAACCCCATTATCAGGAATTACTACTTCAAAAATATCTACATCAGCTACACCCACTGGTTCACCATAATCAGCGCCTAGGAAACCATTTTGAACTACTGGTTCACCATCACTATCTGTGCTTAAATTAGTAGGTACAGCGCCGTTAATTAAACCATTGGGGTCATCGTTACCTAAACTAAATTCTAGAGTAAAATTGCCTGTATCTCCTGAGATTCTACCATCTGGGTCAGTAGGATCATAGTTAATATTTTCGTAGCCACTGACTCCAGCGTAGTAGATTCCTGGATCTAGAGATACTTCCAGTTTAGAAAATTGACCTTCTCCGCCATCATCATCACTTGCTATTTCTTCTCCTGATTGATTAAATAGACGTAAAAAACTATCAAAATCATCTCTATTATCAGTATTAGAAACTATATTTAGTTCCACACTTCCTGCCGAAGCCACCTCAAAGCGAATAATATCTACATCAGTATCTCCTACTTGAGTGTTACCACCATCTACACCAATACTTCCATTAACTATTCTTACTTCAGACCCATCGATAGTTGGTCCCAAGAAAGCACCATTGATTGTGCCATTGGGGTCATTTCTGCTGCCAGGGTTGGGATCATCAGGATTAGGATTGGGGTCATCATCATCGCCACCAAATCTATTTCTAATCTCCCGAACCGCATTGTATATGTTTAAACGAGGATAATTAGTCTCAGTATTACGGACATTGTCATCTTCATCGTCCCCATCATAAATTATATCTGCTGTACTCCGCATAATCTCCACTACTTCATCAGGAGATAGTAAACGTCCCCCGAATTCAAAAGCTGCTTCTTGCATTAAAGCTACTGCCCCTGCTACTATAGGAGAAGCCATACTTGTACCAGCAGAGTCATCTAACCCTCCACCAGGAACCGTACTTCTAATCAATGCGCCAGGGGCAAATATAGCATTGTCTGCACTTAAACGTTGACTAAAACTGGTAACTCTATCGGAACCTGTAGTAAAATCAGTTGCACCACTTTGGAATTGAACGTTATTTGCAGTACCATCTTGCCAAACTGCGCCGACTCCTAGGGTACTAATAATAGCAGGGGCGCCAAAATTGGGGAATTCATTATTTTTAAAAGAATTACCAGCAGCCGATACTACTGTAACTCCTAAGTCTTCTAAACGTTGAATTTCATCGTATCTAGGATCTAGATTACGTACTTCTGCCTCTGATTGGTAGAATCCTCCCCCTAAAGACATATTTACAGCGACGATATTATATTCTTGTTGGTTATCTATTACCCATTGCAATGCTGCTTCTACATCTGTACTCTGTGCGCGTAATCCATTGGCAGTAGGTCGAAATACTTGTAACCCAATCAACCCTACTCCCGGTGCTACACCTATGTTTTCATCTTCAGCACCCACTGTTCCAGATACATGGGTCCCATGGCTACCCTGGTCTATAGGGTTATCTCCACCATTGACAAAGTCTCTGCCTGTTATGTAGTTATCATCTAGAAGAGGGTGAGTTCTGTCTAAACCTGTATCTATTACTGCTACACTAAAGCCACTACCGTCTATACTAGCAAAATCAGGATCATTTCTAAGTTGAGTTAGACCAATTAAATCAAAAGCGGGGTTGACTCCTGGGGTGGCTTGTATTGTAATTAAATCTGAGTTATTATTCTGAGGCGAATTTGTAGTCATGGTATATTCATTCTTAACTCTTACCTCTATTATTGTGACATTCTTCCTATCTAAATGTCACTCAGAGAGACGATTGTATATTATTAGGATAAAATAAAATTAGCTTCTAGCTTTAGTAAATACTAATATTACTAGGTTGACCGTCAGCAGCAATTACACGTTTACAGCCTGATTCAGGTCTTGCCCACAAATATTGACTTTCTTCAGGATTTCCCCAACATAAACCTAAATAAAGTTCATTGTGACCAGCATCGATTTCTACCCATTCTGCTTCGGTTACCAGTTGGTGTAATCTTTCTTGAGTAATCGCTTCAAATCTACCCTCTAAACATTGAGTGCGATCGCCTGTCAAGAAATAATCCATATCACCTGTAACTTTTTGCCAAAACTCAAAAATAGATGATTTGGCATTCATTAAAATTCTCTTATCTCCGGGAACTAAAACTAATTGATTATGTAGTTCAGGAACTTCTATAGATTCACCTTGGAATTGACATAGACGCCAGACTATTCCAGAAATATGGTGTTTTCTTTGATAATCATGTACTTGGCTGCGAAAATCTTGATAGGCAAAAACACGATTAGCTTTTTCCACGTTAATTGCTTTAGCAAGTACAGGGTTATCAATCCTGCGCCTAGAGGACATGAGAATTCTCTTTCCTTGCCAATTAGCTTTGAGTTCAGCTTCTAAAATATTAATTAGTTCATAAGTTGTATAAACCATATTTGCCACGAGTTAAAATTTGGCTCTTTTGTTGGATAAGTTTTGTTGTACTATAGCGTTTTTAAGTCTACTGAGGTAAAGAGGTTAACGGATTTAGGAAGGAAAAGGGAATAGAAAATGTACCTCACTTGCTTTGGAATTGCTATATAAAAGCTAATTTTATAGTTCTTAACCTTGTGAACAGTTATTGCCACAATTTTTAAGATAGACGAAAGTATTTATCTCCTTAATTTAAGTACTGCCAAAGCTTAATAATTGCTATTCTAAAACAGTTAAACTTTAAAAAAAGCTATGAAACAACAATCTAGTGTTCATCTGGCTGTTACTATGGGAGATCCTGCCGGAATTGGACCAGAAATAATTCTCCAGAGTTTGAGGGATCCACAACTTACAGCTAATTGCCAGATTACTATAATAGGTAGTTTAGCAGTTTTAGAAGAAACTTATCAAAATTTATCAAAAACCAAACCCTTAGCAGATCCTCAAAACCTTTCAGTATGGGACATCCCAAACACAAAGCCAATTAAACCTGGTATAGGAACTCCTGATACTGGTGCCGCTTGTTTTAGCTATCTAGAAACTGCTATCAAAGCAACATTAGAGAGTAAATTTTCAGCAATTGTCACAGCGCCCATTGCTAAATCTCTTTGGCAGGAGGCAGGTTATAATTATCCTGGTCAAACAGAGGTATTAGCAACTAATGCCCAAGTCAGTAAGTATGGTATGTTATTTGTCGGTAAATCTCCTCATACAGACTGGGTTTTACGTACCCTATTAGCAACAACTCATATTCCTTTAAAAGAAGTGCCTAGACAGTTAAATCCCCAATTAATGAGTCTCAAGTTAGAATTATTAATTGAAACTCTCAAAAGCGATTTTGGCATAACTCAGCCAAAAATTGCCATTGCTGGACTTAATCCCCACAGTGGAGAAGAGGGTAAACTAGGTAAGGAAGAAATTGAGTGGTTGATTCCCTGGGTAAAGGCTAAACAAGCTGAATATAGTAATTTGCAGCTACTAGGACCGATTCCTCCTGATACTATGTGGGTTAATCCAGGTCAAGCTTGGTATCAATCTACAGCAGGAATAAACACTGCTGATGCTTATTTAGCACTATATCATGATCAAGGTTTAATTCCCGTGAAACTGATGGCCTTTAATGAAGCAGTTAACACAACTATAGGGTTGCCCTTTGTGAGAACTTCTCCAGATCATGGTACGGCTTTTGATATAGCAGGTTTAGGAAAAGCTAATCCTAGCAGTATGAAAGCGGCCATCCAATGGGCGATCTCCCTTACTTGGCAAAGACAACTGACGGTATGACAACACGGTTACAATAAATGCAGAGTATAGAATATTTCACACCGACTAAGTTTTTGACAATTCTGCTGGGAAAATTAAGCCAAGCTAGTCTTAGCACTAGATTGATAGTGCTATGACTTGATTTCCATTAATTCTGCTTTGGAATATTAAGCAAGACTTACCAAGTTTTTTTAATCAAATCTTGTGAACTATAGATGTTATAGCAATGAGCAAATAACTGTAAACATCTATTTGGTCATTGCTATAAGTCGATTTTATTGGTTCTGTTGCCAAAAAATATCAAAAAAAAAAGGGAAAAAACTGGAGTTTTCCCTTTTAAAAAGCTGCCTGAGATTATTTTTATCGATTGTTTGCCTCTATTTCTTCTTTTTCCTTTGGTAACTGCTGTGGTTTACTAGATGTCCATACAGCTACTGTACTAATAGTCACTGCTATGATTATGCTTAGGGGTAAAACTATCCCACTCTCAGTAGCTGATACCAAGGGAATACAAATAGCAAACATTCCGGTAGCGAAGCCCCAAATAATTGCTGTAGAACCTATTTTCCAACCTATTCCCACTATTTTTATCCTAACTAACTACTAGTTTGAGCATCGCGTCTGGCTAATAACACAGGACAAGTGGCATTAACCCGAATATAATCAGAAAGAGAAGTTCCTAATAAACGGTCTAAATCAGGTAGATTTTTCGCTATAGAAGGACGGCGATCTGGAGAACCAATCATGAGTAAGTCTACATTGTTTTCTTTGGCAAGTTCACAGATTTTTTCTCCAGGTTTACCACCAGTAACAATGCAACGAGGATTTAGTCCTAGACGTTTAGCTTTAGCTAAAGCGGGTGCTAAAACTGGGTTTTGTTCCATTTCTTCATTAGACAAGGGTAATAGTTCTGGTTTTAAATCAGGATTAATCCTGACAAAAAATAATTGAGCGTCTGGATAATCTTTGAACATCTGTAAAGCTAAATCAAGACAATAACTAGAAGCACCTGATTTATCTAATGCTACCATCACCCGTTTAATTTTTCTTACATATATATCGTCTTTTACCAGTAACATGGGGCGATCTGTTAATTGGAAGACATATTGACTGACCGAGTTACCGAAAAAGGCTTCTAATCCTCTGATACCCCTAGATCCCATAATTATTAAATCTGCTTCTATCTCCTTAGCAACTTCGCAAACTGTAGTTTTGGGTTCTCCTTGTCGCAGAATTGTGGTAACTTTACTGGGGTCTAAGTTCAGGTTTTTTAAAGTTTCTGCAATGAATTTACCACCTTGTTCCCATTTTTCGGTAGTTGCTTCGCTAGTCACTTGAGGAGAAATGATGTGTAGCAAAGTAAAATCAGCTTTTTGAATCGCTGGTATATCTAACAAGACTTTGAGCATATCTTGAGTATGTCCTGTTCCAGAATCGGCGTAAAGAATTTTATTGATCATTAATCTTAAACCCAATTAAACTATCATAACTTTAGAATACTGCTATCTGGCTTCAGCAAATTTAACAACTTGTTAAGCAAAATAATAGTATGGCGATCTCCCTCAACTCACATCTTCCACCAGTACTTATGTACTAAATTAACCTCAGAAAAAGTT
>NZ_JALKVM010000315.1:0-1420 GCF_057440575.1 Johannesbaptistia floridana | reverse complement strand
AGCGTAAATGCTCGTACGTTTGTTAATAGTACAAAAGTTCATTGAAAATCATAGATTGGCAAGACCTCAGAGCAGAGGATATGTATATGCAAGCGATTCTCTACACTCGAGAGAATACGCAGAATGTCAGATAGCCCTGCTCTGGGAGGTTCTTTAGAGTCAGAATAGCATTTAAGGCCTTTCGCGATGTGGGATGAGCCAGTGTAAGCTACGAGTAATGACGATGAAAGAACCATTATTTATTCACCTAACTTGTCAATCATGTTTACACAAAATTTAGGCATTGATGTAGCTGGGAAAGACTTTCGGGTGTGCTTAAAAGTACGCCGTGAAACCGGGCAGGTTAAAATCAAAGGCACCCGCAAATTTGCCAATACCCCCAAAGGGTTTCAAGCCCTGGTGAAATGGGTGGAAAACAAACGCATAGCTGATGCTCCTATGCGGGTAACCATGGAAGCCACTGGCGTGTACTATGAATCATTAGCCTATTTCTTGCATGAGCAAGAGTGGCAAGTATTTGTGCTGCTGCCTAATCGAATCAAAGGCTATTTCAAGTTCCTTAATTTGAAAAGCAAGACTGACAAAATTGAGGCAGAGGGGCTTGCTGAACTGGGTATTACTCAAGTCCTTCCACTTTGGGAGCCCGCTAGTCCAGTGATGTACTCCATAAAAGGACTAAATCGGGAAAGGCACACGCTGATTGAGGAAAAAACCGTGATTTCCAATCGCTTACACGCCGAGCAAGCTTGTAAAAGTCCCAATAAGGGAACTATAAAAAGACTCAAGGCTATGCTACGATTACTTGCTAAACAAGTTGAGGAAGTAGAGCATGAAATGGAGCAACAACTGGATCAAGATACTGATCTTAAAAAGCGGGTAGACAATATCTGTCAAGTCAAAGGACTGGGATGGATTACGGTACTGGGCATCATTGCCGAAACCAATGGCTTCAAGCTAGTTACTCATAAGTCACAGCTGGTCTCCTACGCTGGTTACGATGTAGTACAACGCCAATCCGGAAGCAGTGTAAATGGTAAGACACGAATATCCAAAAAGGGTAATCGACATATCCGAAGAGCATTACACTTCCCCGCACTCACAGTGGTGAAATACCACGATGAGTTCACTCAGTTATTCAATCGAGTGTATGATCGCACTAAGGTCAAAATGAAAGGCTATGTAGCTGTTCAAAGAAAACTCTTAGTCCTAATCTATACACTCTACAAAAACAACGAAGCTTATGACCCGAATTATTATCAAAATCAAATGGATGAGCAGAAAAGTAGGCAGGGCACAATGCCTGCCTACACGGGATGATCATGCTCGAAAGCATAACCTCCTTTGGTAGTGCTAATCTATGAAATTTTCAAAGAACTTGCTCAGATGCTAAACATAGCATCTGACATTGAGTAGGTTTGCT
>NZ_JALKVM010000314.1:0-8122 GCF_057440575.1 Johannesbaptistia floridana | reverse complement strand
TCATTGCCAAGGCTTCAGTATAGAGGGGTTCTGCTTCTGGGTATCTCCCTTGTGACTCGTAAAGTTTTGCTAAAATACCAAGGCTAGTGGCTACATTAGGATGGTCTTGAGGATATAGGCGCCTATTCATTTCTAAAGCTTCAATCAAAAAGGGTTCTGCTTCTTCTAATCTCCCTTGAGAATAGTAAAGTGCTGCTAAATTATTGAGGCTAGTGGCTACATTAGGATGGTCTTGAGGATATAGGCGCCTATTCATTTCTAAAGCTTCAATCAAAAAGGGTTCTGCTTCTTCTAATCTCCCTTGACGTTGGTAAAGTGCTGCTAAAATACCAAGGCTAGTGGCTACATTAGGATGGTCTTGGTTAGGGTATAAACCTCGTCTTATCTCTAAAACTCTCTCTAAAAGTTGAATAGCCTCTGAGTATTTACCCTGTTGATACAGTTCAATAGCTTCTGCTTCTAGTTCATCAGCTTCTGCCTCCTCTGACCCTGATTGAGCCAGTTGCATTGGCTGTGTCTGCATAGTCATATCTGCATCTTCCCAGCATTTGGCTATAACATCCCCATCACAATCTCTGATTTGATTGTATTCAATTGCTGGTGTATTGTGACTCCCAAGTAATTGTTCCCTTCTACCTTCTGTTTTCTGTTGACTGCCTTGTTCAACTTGAGCTAACATTTCTACAGAGAAAAAAAGACTTAATACACTCAAGCTGATAACTTTTGCTAATTGTGGTTGACTCATAGTTAATTTACCTAAATCCTAACGATATACTGAATTTAATTTGAGAGCAGACAGAAAAATTTGGGCATCTGCTACTAATTTCTCTCCCCATAAGTTTTTAACTAAAAACTGAGGCTGAAGATAATCGGGGTTTTCTTTCAAGGGTATTTCTCCTAACTCTAGGGCGGCGGCTTCTTCTCCTTGTTGATAAAGAGCGATCGCCAAAGCAATTTTTGCTTCTGTAGCATGTTCGCTAATCTCTAAAGCTGAGCGCCAGTAATCGATTGCCTCTTGAGAGTTACCAGATTCGTAAGCAAGTAAGCCCAAATTAACCAATGCTGACCAAAATCCTGCATCTAGGACTAAAGCTGCTTGATAATCAGCGATAGCCTCTGCTACTTGACCTTGTTGATGATGAATAGTTCCTAATTGATAAGTTAACAAAACTTGACTGCCGCCACTGTAACTTTCTTGACTAGAAACAATGGCTAAAGCTCTTTCAATCATGGCGGTGGCTTCTTCATAGCGACCTTGTTCTTGATAAAGCCAACCTAAGCCATCTAAACTCATAGCTACTTCTGGATGATTGGGGCCTAATTTCTCTTTTCTAATTTCTAAGGCTTTGAGATGTAAAGCTTCTGATTCATGATAACGACCTTGAACGCTATAAATTACGGCTAAACCATCAAGACTGTCAGACACTTCGAGATTATCTGGTCCAAACAGGCGGGTACGAATTTCTAAAGATTCTATCAATAGTTCCTCTGCCTGGTCATATTGACTCTGTTGATAAAGCCGAATCCCTTCTCGATAAAGACGACGAGCTTTTTCTCTAGGAGATATCAGAGGGCTATTCTCTGTTGGTAATTGATAGGTCAAAATTGAGGGAGAAAATTGATCGAGGGTTCCAGGAATCGCCAATTCTGAGAATTTCAGAGATAAAATACCACTGCACACTAAAGTTAGAGAGGATAATTTAATCAACTTATACATAGATTTACTGGTTTAATTATTTTATTTAGGGCCATTGTAACAATTAAGTATTTAAATTCATGCCTTTCGAGAAAACTAAGTCATAACCAAAAGCTTAAAACCTTACTATTAATGTATACTAGAGCGTTTTTCAGACTCATGAGGTTGTACCTAACTCCTGCCTCCTGCCTCAAAAGTATAACCTTTGTAACTCATAAGAATGGGAACTGCTATAGTTGACTGTTTTCTGTTTATGGACTCTAATTTTCTTAAGACATTATTTAAAGAGAAAATATTCAAAAAATTTTTAGGTATATTGATATTGTATTTACCCGATTTTCCTTTTAGCAGAGTAAATTACTGCTTTTACTAAATGAGTAAGAGCTAATAAATTATTGTAGGAGAGAAAAACCTAATGAAACGACAACTTCTTTCACTCATTTGTGGACTTACTTTGATCACCACAGCTAGTCATCTAAAAACATTTACTATGTCTAGTGCCATTGCTGAAGATGTAGACGAATCACAAACAAATGTTAGTACAGAAAAAGGAGAGGAGACAGAAAAAGCACAACAGGTATCAAATCTTAACTTAGCTTATGCTTTAGTTAAATACGCAAGAGAGCAAGAAGATCCACAAATGATGATCACTGCGGCTAAAATTATTATGGAAACTCCCGCAGAATCTTTAACTCTAGATAAAACTACAGAAGAAAATGAATCAACTAGTGTAGCTGAAGCAACCAAAGAAGATGAAACTCGTGACATCAGTGCTGAAGCAGTTTTAGCAGAAGCGAAAGAACTTGCTGGTAATGACCCTACTATGATCGCCATGATTACAGATCTTGAACAACAAGCAATTGCTTCTAGAGGTAGAATCGGCGGACCAAGTCGTCATGTTGATAGCGTTAATGCTGGCAGTACTGATGTATATGTTATTCCTTTTCGTGCTGGTAGAGTTGCCCGTATCGGTATAGATGGCGATGGAGATACTGATCTCGATTGTTTCTTATACGACCAAAATGGTAATCTCATTGATTCAGATACTGATTATACAGATACTTGTTTACTACAATGGACACCTCGTTGGAGTGGTGATTTTGTCCTAGAGATTGAAAATTTAGGGAGAGTGTACAACAGATATCTATTATTAACTAACTAAGTTATTTAACAAGTTTGAAATTATTTAGTTTTTAAGACAAGATAGACAGTTGTTATAAATTATTTATTCCCTGTAGCTTTAGATAGCGATCAAAAGTAATAAAATGGAGTTAAATACTATTTATCGGAAAATAGATTTAACTCCACTCATAAGCACAGAAAAGGTTTGGCCATCATCGAAAAACTCTAGCTAATACAACCTAGATTAATTTTATCTATCTATTTTAGTTGTTGGGTTACCGACCTTTAACTCGAATAAAGTTACAAAAAAAATCACAAAATCTTCAAGTTAGGAGTCACCTTTGGAGCAAAAATAATGCCTAATTGGAAAAGAAGACATTTTTTACAATTTACTGGTTCCGCTTTAGCAAGTGCGGCTTTAACGAACTTAAAATTGCAAAAAAAAGGGCTACAAATAGCTAAAAGTTTAGCCGAAGATACACCGCGCAAAATAGCTCTTTTAGTGGGTATTAATCAATATTCAGACCGTCCTCTCAAAGGTTGTATTAATGATGTAATTTCCCAACGAGAGTTATTAATTCATCGTTTTGGTTTTAATCCTCGGGATATTTTACTGCTAACAGACGATAGTGAGATTAAACCAACTAGAGAAAATATTTTACAAGCATTTCAAAGCCACCTGATTGACCAAGTTAAGCCTACTGATGTAGCCTTGTTTCATTTTTCTGGACATGGTTCGAGAGTTTTAGATCCTGATAGTACAAGTATTGACAAGCTTAGTAGTACTTTTGTTCCTATAGATCGAAAAAGGCGCAGAGTCAATCAAGATATTACTGTATCTGATATTACCGGCAGAACTTTATTTCTACTCATGGCAGGAGTTAAAACTGATAACTTAACAGTAGTATTAGATAGCTGTCATTCAGGAGGTGGCACTAGAGGTAATTACCAGGTGCGTTCCCTTTCCCGCTTTACTGAAGATGTAGACAAACCATCAACAATAGAGTTAGAATATCGTCTTCAACTGCAAAATCAAGTTAAACTACCAGGGGCAGATTTTGAGCGAGAATTACCCAAAGGAGTAATTTTTGCTTCAGCGCAACCTGAACAACTAGCTGTTGATGCTGGTTTTGATGGTTTTTACTCAGGAGTTTTCACCTATGCTTTAACTCGTTATTTGTGGCAAATGACCGATTCATCTTCAGTGACAACCACTTTTGATCCAGTTGCTCGTGAAACTACTCGCATCTCTACTCTCAATCAAGCCCCCAAACTTTACTTAGCTGATGACCTAGAATCACCCCTTACCTATTTTCTTCCCACAACAAACTCTGCTGGAGATGGTGTAATTCGTCAACGGCAAGGGTCAAATGTAGAAATTTGGTTAGGAGGATTATCTGCTTTTAGTTTAAGTGCATTTAGTCAGGGATCTCAACTGATAGTTGTTGATAATCAAGGGGCAGTCAGTGGTGAAATTCAGCTAACTGAACGTCAAGGGTTATCAGCACAAGGTCTTATTTGTCAAGAAGCTACACCGGGAGGAATAAAAGTTGGTAGTATTGTACAAGAAAAAATGCGTTTGATTCCTAAAGATTTTCAGTTAAAGGTAGGAATAGATCCCTCTTTAGAAACTACCCCCTCTAATTTAGCTAGTAACAGTAAATTAGACAGGATTAATTTTCAAGAACTACAGACGGGTGAAGTAGATTATATCTTAGGGAGAGTAACCTCAGAAACGTTACCAGAATTTAAAACTATAGATGGTTTTGCTACACCTCCTCCGTTGAATAGTATTGGTTTATATTCACCAGGTCTTAAACCACTACCTGAGTCTTTTGGAACACCTGAAGAATCGCCTATTCAAGCATTGGAGCGCTTACAAGCTAAACTCAAGGGTTTACTAGCAGTTCGCTGGTTGAAATTAGCATTGAATACTGATTCATCTTTGTTGAATATGCGTGTAGGGATGATCGCTAATAGTGATCGTACTGTAGCTGAATTAGTAAGAGGAGAAACTCAGTCAGAATCACTACCAGAAGAGATCGCTGTTGACTTTCAAAATCCTCAAACTCGACTGTTAGAAATTCCTCTTGGTACAAATATTCAATTTGATATTCGTAGCTTGGAAAACCGAGATCTTTACTTAGCAATTTTAGTAGTTGATTCCACTGGTTCAATCAGTGTAATATTTCCTAGTATCTGGTCAGGAGAAGCTGATGTTAATCTTTTACCTGCTAGTGGAGTAAGAGTAGTTCCTGGGGCTAATGACAAGTTTAGGTTAGCAGTGCAAGAGCCTTTAGGAGTGACAGAAGTGTTAATCATCGTTTCCTCTTCCTCAATGGCTTCTTCACTAGAATCTTTAAATAGTTTGGCTCGCGATCGCGGACAACAAAGAGGTCCCCAAGGATTTAGCGGAGAATCATTAACAGTTATTGAAGATTTACTAGAAGACTTTAATGAAGAAACTCAAGGAAGTGGTGGTAAAAATTCTAGAACTTGTCCCCCTATACCTTCAGATTCTCTCAACATCGAAACTGGACAATTAGCGGCTTTTTCTTTATCTTTTGTAGCCACAAAAGGAAATTGACACTCCCTGTATAAAATGTCGATGGTTGTCCGATATAAATAATAGAAAAGTTTATTGAGATTAAATTATTATGGTTAAAAGTTTTTCCCCAAGCCGCGATCAAAAAACATTCATAGAATCTGCTAAGAAATCAGCAATGTTAATTCTGTGTGGAGTAACATTGAGCTGGAGTTTATCCTCCTGTGACTTTGATTCTACCTCTAGTCAGGCTAATTCTCCTGACATTAGTACAACGGAAGGTCAAGTCACTCCCCCAAGCATAACTCCCGCTAGTTTAACTTCTACTTCTTCAGAACCAATCCAATCTGTGGCTGATGTGGTAGAAGTAGCGGGTAACGCAGTCGTAACTATAGACACTGCTAGTCGCCAAGCAAGTATTGATGGGCCTAGTTCTTACAAAAAACAAGCTTTTGAGGAATTTTTCGGCCATTTTCCTACCCCTGATCAAGAAAATCCTGTACAAAATGGCAGCGGTTCTGGTTTTATTATCAATACTGATGGTCACATTATTACCAATGCCCATGTAGTAGATGGAGCTGATGAAGTTACAGTAACCCTAAGAGATGGGCGTAGTTATTCTGGACAAGTTTTAGGAAGTGATCCTCTCACAGATGTGGCAGTTATTCGTATAGATGCTGATAATTTGCCTGTGTTAAGTTTAGCTGATTCAGATAAGTTAAGAGCTGGAGAATCTGTAATTGCTATTGGTAACCCTTTAGGGCTAGATAATACTGTAACCACAGGCATCATTAGTGCTACAGGTCGTTCTAGTGGCGAAATAGGAGTACCTGATCGCAGAGTGGAATTTATTCAAACTGATGCAGCAATAAATCCTGGTAACTCAGGAGGTCCACTTCTTGATAGTCAAGGTCGAGTAATAGGTATTAATACTGCAATTATTGCCGATGCCCAAGGATTAGGCTTTGCTATTCCTAGTAATATAGCCCAAAGAGTTGCTAGTCAAATAATTGAAACAGGTGAAGTAGCACATCCCTATATAGGAGTACAAATGGTAACTTTGACTAGCTCAGTAAAAGAACAACTGGGGTTGAGGGAGTTAGATGATTCTACCCAAGGTGTTGTAGTCATTGAATTAGTCTCTAATTCCCCGGCTGAGGCAGCAGGATTACAGCCAGGTGATATTATTACTAAAGCTAACGGAAATGCAATTACTACTGCTAGTGACTTACAAAGACTTGTAGGGTCTCTTGAAGTAGGTGATGACTTATCTCTCGAAGTATGGCGAGAAGGTGAAGACATTGAGATTACATTAGTTGCAGCTAAATTACCTACTCAAGGCTGAAGACGCAATATTCATAGTCTCTCTTCAAGAAAGTGTGGGGACTAAGAACAAGATTGGGTCAGCTCAGACCAAAGCATCTTTACCCAAAGTTACTGGTTGTGGTTGAGTAATGAGTTTTGAAGTAATGAGTAATGAGTTAAAGAATTAATGCTCAACGCTTAAAAATTGATTCTCGTCTGTTGGCCTATTCAGTACTTTTGTTCTGGTGCAAGATATGAGGCTAAGAAAGAATGTAGAATTTAGAATTGAGAATTATAACTATAGTAGGGTGCGTTAACTAAGTGTAATGCACCATTAATATTTTGTAGTCCGCAGCTTATTTGTATAATTGTTTGATAATATAGTAGTGTAGATTAACAATGTGTAACGCAGCATTAATATTTTGTATTTAGAAGCTTATCTATCGAAAAAGTTACTTTTATCGATAAGTAACAAAAATAGACGATTAGAAGCATCAAAACGACGTACTCCTTGATTTTCATATAACCATCGCACCAATGCTTCAGGATTTGCTATAGAATCATTTAATAGTTGTTCTCTGTAATTTTGCAATTCAGAAATAAGTTCAGAAGCACGATCATGAGGTATTCCATCTGTTCTTTTCGAGATAGCGAACGCAGCTTTAAAAATCTCATGCCATCTTTGGTATTAGCAAGTTCTTGAATTTGGTCGTTACTAAAAAAAGTATTGGCGGTATCAAAATCCATCATAGTTAATGTTAATGTGACTTATTAGGATAGTTGGTTGACCATTCATTTATATTACTAAATATATTATTAATATATTTAGTGTGTAATTGAGTAATGTTTTTACCATAAAGTAAAACAAAATCTGTCTTTAGTCCTCCTTTTCGGTTATCTTGAACTACAGAACCAGCAGAGTATTCCATAGGATAACAGCCAATATATTTGAGTTCTGACGATCGCTCAAGTTCATATAGACTATTCCAGTGACTATCAGATCTAGCATTAAACATTACTGCTAATAACCCATTATTTTCTAGTACACGAGCGCATTCATCAAATATATTAGATAATTTTAGTCTTGATTTATTGTTTTAGTAGGGTGTGTTAACCTGCGTGTAACGCACCATAACATTATAGAGTTTCAGACAATTCCTAGTTATATTCAAAGAAAGTTGTTACCTTTCTGGTTTTTGGACTAAAGTCCAACTACGAACCTCTCTGCTTGTGCGATCGCCCCTTGGACTATTTTTGTTACTTTTGTTAATACTGTAGTTAGATTGTTGGGTGGAGTGACCTCAACCCAACCTACAAATTGTAATCATAGTAGGGTGCGTTAACCTGCGTGTAACGCACCATAAGATTATAGGGCTTCATGCAAGCTCCTAGTGCGATCGCCTCATATCTTCCACCAGAACTTATGTACTAATTTTTAAGGAAAAATGTTCTTT
>NZ_JALKVM010000313.1:0-8166 GCF_057440575.1 Johannesbaptistia floridana | reverse complement strand
CAGTACCTAAATTAATTTGAGTCATAGCCCAATTAAGGGGTACTCGCTCTCTAGTCGTTTCAGAAAGAGCATTTTGATAACAATCAATCGCCCTTTCCTGATTCTCTCTTTTCTCCCCTTCTATGCGGTCACTATAAGCTAAACCTAAATTGTGTTGAGTCAGAGCCCAATTAAGGGGTACTCGCTCTTGAGTCCATTCACAAAGAGCATTTTGAAAACAATTAATCGCCCTTTCCAGATTCTCTCTTTTTTCCCCTTCTATGCGGTAAGTATAAGCACTACCTAATGACTGTTGAGTCATAGCCCAATCAAGGGGGTCTCGCTCTCTAGTCCATTCACAAAGAGCATTTTGATAACAATTAATCGCCCTTTCCAGATTCTCTCTTTTTTCCCCTTCTATGCGGTAAAAATAAGCTAAACCTAAATTGTGTTGAGTTTCTGCCCAATTAAGGGGTACTCGCTCTTGAGTCCTTTCAGAAAGGGCTAATTGAAAACAATTAATCGCCCTTTCCAGATTTTCTCTTTTCTCTCCTTCTATCCGGTAAATGTAAGCAAAACCTAAATTGTGTTGAGTATTTGCCCAATTAAGGGGTACTCGCTCTTGAGTCCATTCAGAAAGAGCATTTTGAAAACAATGAATAGCGGTTTCCAGATTCTCTCTTTTTTCCCCTTCTATGCGCTCTATATAAGCATTACCTAAATTGTTTTGAGTCATAGCCCAACTAAGGGGGTCTCGCTCTCTAGTCTTTTCAGAAAGAGCATTTTGAAAACAATCAATCGCCCTTTCCAGATTCTCTCTTTTCTCCCCTTCTATACGGTCTCTATAAGCATTACCTAATGCGCCTTGAGTCATAGCCCAATATAGGGGTACTCGCTCTCTAGTTATTTCACAAAGAGCATTTTGATAACAATTAATCGCCCTTGCCAGATTCTCTCTTTTTTCCCCTTCTATGCGGTCTTTATAAGCAGTACCTAAATTGTGTTGAGTCATAGCCCAATTAAGGGGTACTCTCTCTCTAGTCCATTCACAAAGAGCATTTTGAAAACAATGAATAGCGGTTTCCAGATTATCTCTTTTTTCCCCTTCTATGCGCTGTGTATAAGCATTACCTAATGCGTGTTGAGTTGCTGCCCAATCTAGAGGTACTCGCTCTCTAGTCCTTTCACAAAGAGCATTTTGAAAACAATCAATCGCTGTTTCCAGATTCTCTCTTGGCTCTCCTTCTATGCGCTCTCTATAAGCATTACCTAATGACTGTTGAATCATAGCCCAACTAAGGGGGTCTCGCTCTCTAGTCCTTTCACAAAGAGCATTTTGAAAACAATTAATCGCCCTTTCCAGATTCTCTCTTTTCTCTCCTTCTATCCGATCTCTATAAGCTGTACCTAATGCGCCTTGAGTCATAGCCCAACTAAGGGGGTCTCGCTCTCTAGTTAATTCAGAAAGAGCATTTTGATAACAATTAATCGCCCTTTCCAGATTCTCTCTTTTTTCCCCTTCTATACGCTCTCTATAAGCACTACCTAATGCCTGTTGAGTCAGAGCCCAATCAAGGGGTACTCGCTCTCTAGTCCATTGAGAAAGAGCATTTTGAAAATAATTAATCGCCCTTTCCAGATTCTCTCTTTTTTCCCCTTCTATACGCTCTCTATAAGCACTACCTAATGCCTGTTGAGTCAGAGCCCAATCAAGGGGTACTCGCTCTCTAGTCCATTGAGAAAGAGCATTTTGAAAATAATTAATCGCCCTTTCCAGATTCTCTCTTTTCTCCCCTTCTACACGCTCTCTATAAGCTGCACCTAAATTGTATTGAGCCATAGCCCAATCAAGGGGTACTCGCTCTTCAGTCCATTCACAAAGAGCATTTTGATAACAATGAATAGCGGTTTCTATATTCTCTCTTTTTTCCCCTTCTATTCGCTCTCTATAAGCTATACCTAAATTGTGTTGAGTCAGAGCCCAATCTAAGGGTACTTGCTCTCTGGTCCTTTCAGAAAGAGCATTTTGATAACAATGAATCGCCCTTTCCAGATTCTCTCTTGGCTCCCCTTCTATGCGCTGTGTATAAGCTAAACCTAAATTGTGTTGAGTCATAGCCCAATCTAGGGGTACTCGCTCTCTAGTCCATTCACAAAGAGCATTTTGATAACAATTAATCGCCCTTTCCAGATTCTCTCTTTTCTCTCCTTCTATGCGTTCATTATAAGCTATACCTAAATTGTGTTGAGTATGTCCCCAATCAAGGGGTACTCGCTCTCTCGTCCTTTCAGAAAGAGCATTTTGATAACAATGAATAGCAGTTTCCAGATTCTCTCTTTTTTCTCCTTTTATGCGGAACATATAAGCAGCACCTAAATTGTGTTGAGTTGCTGCCCAATATAGGGGTACTCGCTCTCTAGTCCTTTCAGAAAGAGCATTTTGATAACAATGAATAGCAGTTTCTAGATTCTCTCTTTTTTCTCCTTCTATGCGCTGTGTATAAGCTAAACCTAATAACTGTTGAGTTGCTGCCCATTGTTCAGGGTAATTTTCCCGATTAAATACTCTTAAAACTAGTTGAAAACTGTTGAGGGCTATTTCTTTATTTTCCCTGGGATTCCCTAAGGGAAATTGAACAATTAAACCGCCAAATTTATAAATTAATCTTGCTAAACTTTCTTGCTCAGATGATGGAAGTTGAGTCATTCTATCTCTAGTCCATTCATTTAACCAGTGACGAAATCCTTCATTCAACAGATGTTGATTACTAGCTAGTAAAGAATAAACTTCTGTCTGATTTCCTTTAATCTTTGCTAATATTTGGTTCCAAAACTCTAAGTAATTATATTGTGTTGGTTCATTCATCTCTAAACTTCCTCTACTACTTCAATTTTTTGATAATAAGCAATCCAATCTTGTTCTGCCGTTAAATAATCCCACAATTGTCTAATCCTCTCTCTATCCCAAATAGATACGGATTCTTCTGTCGTAGGCTGTAGCCAGTTAAAATTCACAGAATTATAGCATTTTTCGGATTCATGAGGTTGTACCTAACTCTCGGAGCCTCCTGCCTCCTGCCTCCTGCCTCCTGCCTCCTGCCTCAAAAGAATAACCTCTGTACCTCACCAGTATGAGAATTGCTATAGCTAAACTAATTCCTATAAATTCTTCTATACTAGGACTATCAAAATAAAATCCATGTCCCAATAAATTAGACCCAACTTGAGGCATCAATATGGTGTTGTTTGTGAAAAAATTATTTGGTGCTAGGGCTTGTGAAGGACAAAAAACATAACGGTAAATTTCATGATCTGGTGATTGACTGCGATTGAGTAAGATAAAATAGCGATCGCCACGATCTAAATTAATTCTGATTTCATAACGTTCATTTACCCTCAGAGAGAGAATTGATTGCTCCAAAATTGGTCTGAGTGTTGATCTTGTTATTGGTATAAATTCTAGCCAATTCTCTCTGTTGTAAGCTGCGTTGACTAATTTTTGCCAAAATACATCTAAAACGGGATTTTCCCAATTAAATGGTTCTATAAAGCTTGTTTGAAAAATAGCCGGTAACCCACTGACACCTGGTATTTTTTCATTCCAGCTATTTTCTTGGTCTTGAGGTTCATAATCGTCTACTAATCTAAACCGCGCTTCTTTTATCGCTAGATACAGAGGTTTACCTGCTGAAAAAGACTGGAGAAAATATTGTAAAAACCTCTGTGCTACTCTATCTGGTATAGGATTTCGCATGATAATAGTTTGAGGTAGGTTTAAATCAGCTAAGTCTTCAGCAAGTTTTAAGCCATCACAGGAGTTAAAAATGGCTAACTGTAAACCTGAGGCGATCGCTTGTCTCAACCCATGCCTTAAGTCATCGATGGTGAGATAGTCCACATCATTAATCATGAATATACCTCTTCTACCTCTACTATTACTATGACCTGCGAAAAAGAGAATGTCCCAAGGTTGTCCCCAAAGTTGTTCGCTGATTTCTTGTCGGTTAGGTTTTACTAAAAACCTTACCTCTGCATCGGGTAAATTTTGTAGAATTTGTTGGTCTATTTGTATATTTATTCCTTGATTATTACCCAAAATTGCTAAGATACGGATTTGTTCCCCAGTAGGAGAAGTTGAGACTAAGTTTAATTCCCTCATACAATCAAACGTACTCAAGCCCCATCCTACCTTATACTCAAATCTTGCATCTATACCTAATGTTACTGGTTGTGGTTGAGTAATGAGTAATGAGTAATGAGTAATGAGTTAAAGAATTGATGCTCAACGCTTAAAAATTGGTATACCTTTGCAAGATATTGGCTAAAGAGAAATGAACTTTTTCTGAGGTTATTTTAGTACATAAGTTCTGGTGAAAGATCTGAGTTATACCTAAGTTCTTCAAATATATCCCATACATCCCAAGGTAAACCGCGCAAAATTTCATCTTCAGTTTGAAAAATAACTCTAGTTTCTGAATGAGAATCAATGTTGGAGAGTATCTCTTGTCTGATAATTTGCCAAGATTCAGTATTCAACCATCTTTTCATACTTTCCCTTAGTATTTGATTATTTTCGGAACATATTTGCAGTAAATCAATAATATGTTGTTGGGAAAATTGGTTTATTTGTGCAGAAGAGGCTCCGATGCGTAAATCGTTATCTAGAAGACACTTTTTCAGCAAGTCCCTTAACATCCTCCTCGGGAACTTAGTTCTTTAGGTAATTTGGGAGTAGGATAAATAATTTTTACTTCTAACCCCAAAAATTCACTTAATTCCTCTGCTAACCACCAGTATTCTGCTTGAGACAGTGGAGTTTTACTTTTACCAATTTTAAATTCAACACCTTCTGCATAAACTGATAAGGTAGGAGGAAAAGTTACTTTTCTTCTTCCGTATGAGTCAACGTTGTATTCAATGGTATCAGATTCATAACCGGGATTATAAGCAATGAGATTAATCTTATTAGAAAGAGATGACTTTGTCCAATTTCTGTTTCGTGATAATTTACGACAAGTACCTATCCTAATTAAACGCTCTTTTTCTATTGAAAAAACTTTGTAATAATTTTTACCAAATAATAGCCATTCAATCAACAAATACAATATACAAAATACAAACCAGAAGAATAAACATTTAAGTGCCAAGATGACATTCCATACAATTAAAATAGAAAGCAGACCAATTATCAGAAAGAATAGTTGTACCATTATTATTATAAATCCCAATGCTCCAAGTTGTAGTAAAAAATATAAACATGGCTTATGCTTCAACACAATACATAACTTATCATAAATTATTCTTGGAGCTCGTAAAATAAAAAGAGGGCGCAATTCCTTGATAGCAATTTCTAATTTATCTTCATCACAATTTAATATAACCTCGCTATCATCAGGTTTAAGATTTAAATGATAACCTTTAGTTATTTGATTGGAATTAAGGGTATTTAAAGCAGTATTAGCACAAGTAAAACGTTTATCTAAATAGGGGTGAGTCATCTTCTTTAACCATCTTACTAACGGGCGACTCATGCCCTTGTCATCAAATTTAACTTGTCCATTTTCTTGTGATAAATCAGCAGGATGTACTCCCGTTAATAAATAAATTAATGTCATCCCTAAACTATATAAATCTGATGCGGGGGTAGCCTTGCCGTTAAACTGTTCTAAGGGAATATAACCACAACTTCCTACAATAGTAATTGTGCCACTTTCTTTATTCACCACAGTTTGTACTGCACCAAAATCCACTAAATAAATATCGCCAATACTATTCCCTGAACGATTCTTAACTAGAATATTACTTGGTTTAATATCTCGGTGGATAACTGGAGGATTGAGTCCATGGAAATAAGTGAGAATATTTAAAATTTTCTCGGCTAATTGTTTAACTTCGGCTTCTGTGAATTTTCTGCCATCTTGAATTAGAGTTTCTAAAGAAGGTGCATCGATGTAAGTTTGAATTAAAGCAAAATAGGGGATGTTATTCTCTTCTAATTCTAAATAGTCTAAATATTTGGGAATAGCAGGGTGATTAAGATTTTTGAGAGTTTCAACCTCCCTTTCAAACAGTTTAAATTCATCCCATTGAAATTCCTGGTCAAATGTGAGAATCTTCGCGATAACTGGGCTATTAGTTTGTAAGTCATTAGCTAAAAAAGTTTGTCTTCCGGCTTTATGACTCAGTTGTTTTTTTAGTTGGTAACGGTTATTTAAGATAGTATTAGGTTGCATTGATATTTGCTCCATATTTCCATATTTTGATTAGTTAAACTTCGCAGTAGGATAAATAATTTTTACTTCTAAATCTAAAAATTCACTCAATTCCTGTGCTAACCACCAGTATTCTGCTTGAGACAGTGAAGTTTTACTTTCACCAATTTTAAATTCAACACCTTCTGCATAAACTGATAAACTAGGAGGAACAGCGACTATTAAAGATTTCCGTGGCGTACTAGTGGGATCTGAAAGGCGGTCAAATTCATAACCAGGATTATAAACAATGAGATTAATTGTTTTAAAAACTAATGGTTTTTGCCAATTTCTATTTTGCGATAATTTACGACAAGTACCTATCCTAATTAAACGCTCTTTTTCTATTGAAAAAACTTTGTAATGATTTTTACCAAATAATAGCCATTCAATCAACAAATACAATCTATAAAAAACAAAACTGAAGAATATACAGAATATACATTCAAATAAAAACGTGATATTCCAAACAATTAAAACAGGAAGCAGAACATAAATCAGAACCCATAGTTGCGGCATAATTACTAGCATTAGAAGTTGTAAAAACGCATACAAGCCCCGATGATGCTTCAACACACTATCAAATTTATCATTAATTATTCTGGCACCTTGTGAAATAAAAAGAGGGCGCAATTCCTTGATAGCAATTTCTAATTTATCTCCATCACAATTTAATATTACCTCGCTATCATCAGGTTTAAGATTTAAATGATAACCTTTAGTTATTTGATTGGAATTAAGGGTATTTAAAGCAGTATTAGCACAAGTAAAACGTTTATCTAAATAGGGGTGAGTCATCTTCTTTAACCATCTTACTAACGGGCGACTCATGCCCTTGTCATCAAATTTAACTTGTCCATTTTCTTGTGATAAATCAGCAGGATGTACTCCCGTTAATAAATAAATTAATGTCATCCCTAAACTATATAAATCTGATGCGGGGGTAGCCTTGCCGTTAAACTGTTCTAAGGGAATATAACCACAACTTCCTACAATAGTAATTGTGCCACTTTCTTTATTCACCACAGTTTGTACTGCACCAAAATCCACTAAATAAATATCGCCAATACTATTCCCTGAACGATTCTTAACTAGAATATTACTTGGTTTAATATCTCGGTGGATAACTGGAGGATTGAGTCCATGGAAATAAGTGAGAATATTTAAAATTTTCTCGGCTAATTGTTTAACTTCGGCTTCTGTGAATTTTCTGCCATCTTGAATTAGAGTTTCTAAAGAAGGTGCATCGATGTAAGTTTGAATTAAAGCAAAATAGGGGATGTTATTCTCTTCTAATTCTAAATAGTCTAAATATTTGGGAATAGCAGGGTGATTAAGATTTTTGAGAGTTTCAACCTCCCTTTCAAACAGTTTAAATTCATCCCATTGAAATTCCTGGTCAAATGTGAGAATCTTCGCGATAACTGGGCTATTAGTTTGTAAGTCATTAGCTAAAAAAGTTTGTCTTCCGGCTTTATGACTCAGTTGTTTTTTTAGTTGGTAACGGTTATTTAAGATAGTATTAGGTTGCATCGGTATTTTCTCCATATTTCGATATTTTGAGGAAAGAAGCAAGAGGCAGAAGGTAATAAGATTTTAGTGTAATTAAGAATTAAGAATTAAGAATTACTTTTCAACTAGAAATACTCAACTTTTAGTTAAGCTAAGATGCACGAAAAATCAAATATTTTCTGGTGGGAACCTAATTTAAAACAAAATAACTGCATAAGTTAAAAACTGGGTTTTGATACTGTAATGACCTGTTTGTTGACCTAGGGCTTAGTTAGTACACAGGTGCTGGTGCTTTGATTTAAGGTCAACTTATATTATCTAACGGCAATTCTTGGTTTTAGAGGTAAAGAGTAAAATTATTAACCACCGCCACCGCCACCGCCACCGCCACCGCCACCGCCACCGCCACCGCCACCGCCACCGC
>NZ_JALKVM010000312.1:0-8170 GCF_057440575.1 Johannesbaptistia floridana | reverse complement strand
AACCTACAGGTTACTGGCTTCTTACTCATTACTTATTACTTCAAAACTCATCTAGGTGCGTTACGGGCTTCGCACGCTTCACACACTACAACTACAACCACTAATATAATGTTGGGTTTCGTGACAAGGGCCCAACCTACAGGTTACTGGCTTCTTACTTCAAAACTCATTACTTATTACTTCAAAACTCATCTAGCGGTGCGTTACGGGCTTCGCCCTAACACACCCTACTCATACTGGCTTCTTACTTCAAAACTCATTACTTATTACTTCAAAACTCATCTAGCGGTGCGTTACGGGCTTCGCCCTAACACACCCTACTCATACTTAATTTTCTAATTAAATGTATATTGCTATACATTATTTTCTTAAACAAAATCTAAAAAAGCACTAATTCACAAGTTGGTGTTTTTGTCAAGTTTTATGTTAAGAAAGATGTTTATAAAGGATAGCACCATTGATGAGGGTATTTACTTCAAAACTCATTACTTCAAAACTCATTACTCAAAAGGGCGATCGCCTTACAAGCTGAACGTATTATCGAGGAGGCACCAGTGGCTTATAAACCAATCACTCCTGTGATTGAAAGTCAGGTAAAAACTGGAATGGTGAACGTGGTGGCTAAACTGAGACCCATTTTAACGTTTAAATCTTAGTCTGAGAGCAGTTATAGCAGTGCTCGTTGTAGTGTTAACCATATTTACTGAGATCTTGCACAATTGCAGGGTATATATACTTATTTGTCAACATATTTGTTACACTGTTTACCGATTCAAGGCTAAGCAACTTTAAATTCAGCAATGCCACTTTTTCTAGCTAGAACCAAAAAACTCGTCATAAGCCATCCAATTTGGTTAAAATGATGATTATGGATAGTCGTGAAATTATTAAGAAACTCAAGAAAGACGGATGGTATCAAGTTACCACCACAGGTAGTCATCACCATTTTAAACATCCTGAAAAAAAGGGAAAAGTTACTGTTCCTCACCCAAAAAAAGATATTCCACTCAAAACTTTAATTAGTATCGAAAAACAAGCAAAACTTAAATTACGTTAAAGGAAAAATAATGAATACTTACATAGCCACAGTTCATAAGGATAAAGATAGTGATTACGGAGTACAATTTTATGACTTTCCTGGTTGTATTAGCGCAGGAGACACTATAGAAGAAGCTAAGTTAATGGCTACAGAAGCTTTAAAAGGACATATTAACTTAATGCAAGAAGACGGGGACTTAATACCCCCTCCGAGTACTCTGGAAACTATTTTAGGTGATAAAGATCATCAAGAAGCACTTGCTTTTTTAAGAATTGAAGTACCAGTAGCTTTATTATCAAACTAAGTAAGTACCGCTCATAAAATGCTAGAAATAATGCTCTGAATCTGATCCTATAAAACATCGACTACTTTCATATTCACACCGCCTGCTGGGGTAGTAGTAAAACCTCTCCTCACAGGGAAAATAGGGCGATTATTTACTAAAGTAAGCTTTAGATGCTTTAATACTGTGGCTAATACCAATTTCATTTCATACCAAGCTAAAGCAGAACCCAAACAACGACGATTACTGCCACCAAAGGCGATAAATTCATAAGGTGAAAATTGGCGCTCTAAAAATCGTTCTGGTTTAAACTTTTTCGATTCTGGATAAATATCGGGATGATGGTGAACTAGGTAAATACAGGGTATTAATGCTATACCTGCGGGTAAAGAATAGTTAAGGAACTCCATTGGTTGTTTTAAAATTCTGCCAAAAGTAAATAAGGCAGTAGGATAAATTCGTAAACTCTCAGAAACTACTGCTGTTAAATAGGGAAGTTTGGCAATTTCTGTGGGGTCAGTATCAGGATTAATATTATCTAATTCATCCATTAATTGATGATAAATATCTGGTTGAGAATGAATCCAATAAAATGCCCAAGCCAATGAAGAAGCGGTGGTTTCATGACCTGCGAATAGGAGAGTTAATAATTCATCTCTGATTTCTGCTTTAGTTAAATGTTGTCCTTCTTCATCAACTGCTGATAATAGTAAACTGAGAATATCTTCTCCTTCTTCTTGTTGCTGATGTGTATCTATTTCTTGACTGAGAAGATTGTATATTTCTCGTTTTTGATATTGATAGTTTCCCCAAGGAGTCCATTTTCCCCAATCTTTTTGCAAAAAGGGTAAAAATAGTGTTGTTGTATAAATGGGAGAGTTAAATAAATCTAAAATTTTACTAAAATTTTTTCCTAGTTCTTCATAGCGCTTTCCTTGGTCTAAGCCAAAAACAGCTTGCATAATTACATTTAAAGTTATTTCTTGGGCAAATTCTCTTACAGAAAAGTAACTATCTTTTGTTAATTTGGCAATACTTTTTTCAGTAACTTTAGTAATAATTTTTCCGTAACTTTGTAATCTTTGTCCATGAAAAGAGGGCATTAATAATTTACGTCTTTGTTGATGAGGATAACCATCTAGTTGTAAAATAGATTGGTCTCCTAGTAAGGGTTTTAGTGCTGCATTAGAGGTGGCAGTATCTAGTAAACTAGGATTAATATTAAATAGGGCTTCAACTCCTTGGGAATTACCAATTAAAATAAAAGACGGAAAGCTTGAAAATTGAGGTGATAAATAAATATCACCATAAAGATTTCTCTGTTGTTCCAAAAATTGTAATGGTTGAAAAATGATTCTATAAGTGTTTTTTAATCCATAGCTTTTTGATTTTGGTGGTAAAGAAGTTGTTGAGGTTGAGGTGAGTTGAGTCATATCCAGTTATGTATGGCAATAAAATTTTAATTATCTTTTTTAACTAATATAGCATTTTTACCAGTTAAATAAATATTTTGTAGTATTTTATGTTTTAAAGTATGAAGAAGTAATCTCAAATCCAGAGATGTTGAATTATGAGTAATGAGTAATGAGTAATGAGTAAGAAGTATTGAAGTTTTGAAGTAATGAGTAAAAGAATTGATATTAAACCCCTAGGAGACAAAGATTATAGAGAATTAACCATAAAGAACATTTTTCCTTAAAAATTAGTACATAAGTTCTGGTGGAAGATATGAGCTAAGGGGAGAGAAAATGGCGATCGCCTATATAAATCCCTAAATTGCTATAATTAAATAACTTTTGCCTCTAGCTTAGACCAAAGCACCAGAACAAAAGTACTGAAATTTGCCAACAGGCGAGAATCAATTTTAAAAATCCCCATCTATGCCGACCTCCTGCCTCCTGCCTCCTGCCTCCTGCCTCCTTTTAAGAGGTTAGGATCCATTCTTTTACTTCAAAACTCATTACTCATTACTCATTACTCATTACTCAACCACAACCAGTAAATGAGTGATAAAGATGCAACATCTGAGTCTAGCCTATTTTCGACAGAGCGATCGCAAACTATTACAACCCTATGAATAATGAATATTAATCAATCTAACCCTTTTTTGAATTTAGAATATCAAACGGCTATCGAAGTCGATTTAGGCGATGAATATTTTGATCTAGTAGAAGCTGCCCAATTTCCTGAACATTTACTGAGATTTCGTAATGATGATGTACTAGAAATAATGGGACTTGAACCGGAATCAGTGAGCGATCGCCATTTTCTTGAAGCATTTGGTGAGTTTCAATCAGTAAGACCATTTTTAGCTCTACGTTATCACGGTTATCAATTTGGCAGTTATAATCCTTTTTTAGGAGATGGTAGAGGTTTTATTTATGGACAAGTTAGAGGCAAAGATGGACGTCTTTATGATTTAGGCACAAAAGGTTCAGGAAGAACTCCCTATTCTCGTAATGCTGATGGTAGATTAACTCTAAAAGGGGGTGTGAGAGAAGTTTTAGCGGCTGAGGCTTTACATCGACTTGGAGTTAATACCTCTAGATGTTTGAGTTTAGTAGAAACTGGAGAATCTTTATGGCGATATGACGAACCTTCCCCAACTCGTGCCTCAGTTATGATACGTTTTAGTCATTCTCATTTACGCTTTGGTACTTTTGAAAGACTCGATTATATTCAACGTCATGATTTAGTAGAAAAGTTATTAGAACATATCATTTATTACTATTATTCTGATTTAGTGGGGTTAGAAGACCGCTATATTCAATTTTATCAACAGTTGATAGAAAAAGTTGCTACATTGGCGGCACAATGGATGGCGGCGGGTTTTTGTCATGGAGTACTTAATACAGATAATATGTCTTTAACAGGAGAAAGCTTTGATTATGGTCCTTATGCTTTTATTCCTACATACAATCGCAAATTTACTGCCGCTTACTTTGATTCTGGTGGTTTATATAGTTATGGAAATCAACCCTGGATTTGTAAATGGAATTTAGAAAAGTTACAAAAACCCCTTAGTCTAGTTATGGCCAAAATAGATTTAGAGAGTAGCATAGTAGAGTTTGATGATTTATATCAAAATACTTATAATCAACTGATGGGAAAAAAATTAGGCTTGAGTGAATTACCTCTAGTTGATGGGAATGATTTAGTTACAGAAACGATTCAATTACTCCAAGATTCTCAAATTGGTTATCATTATTTTTTTGCTGAATTAGCTAAACAGTTTAATGATGGTTGGTTTGAAGATGCTAGTACTATTTTAGAGAATTTAGAGATTAAATCTGAAAATTTAGAGGATTGGCGGCGAATTTATCATCGTGTTTTAACTAAATTGCCAGCTTCACAAAGAACAAAAGTAGGCGATATCCTCCAGAAAGCTAATCCCCAAACTGCTTTACTCAGACCAGAAATTGAGTCGGTTTGGTCTGCGATCGCAGAATCTGATGATTGGCAACCTTTTAATAAACTTCTGCAACAAATTAGAGAATAGTTGTGTTGACGGCTGGAAACTTTCAAGAAAACAGAAAGAGAGCCGGCGACTTTCCTTGTTTCGTCTCGACTCTCTAACTGGTTCACTCCTCACACTCCTATAGAGCATACCTGATCAAAATTTATTTGTCAAGGATTTTATTAATTTTTCTCTCAAAAATCTCTATAATTTACAAACTAGTTGGTGCAAATACTTGTAAACGAATTTCTAGTAACTGTTTTAAATAGTGTTGAACTATAGTTACAAGCATAATTCTTATTTCTCTTAAGTCAGGACTATTGCGCCATATTCCAGCTTGAGTATCCCAAAAAAGAAGAGCTGAAGCTAATTTATTAGCTAATTTTAACCAATTATGAGGGGTTTTAGCATCAAGAGCGTCTGTTATTTCAGCTAGGGAAATAATTAATTGTCTATCTGCCGATTCAAGATTTAGAGGAAGTTTAATCAAATCAAGAGGTTGTAAAAGTTCTCCCCTACTATTAATTAGTTGCTGTTGTCTAGCTAAACGTAACCAAGCGCAACAGCGAGAGTAAGTATATTGTATGGGGAAAACAGAAGCAACAATCATATTTTCTGGTTTTGCTTGAGAGGATTCTACTGTGACAAAAGACTGTAAACTGAGTCTATAGAGTTTTTTTAACCAAAGTTCAACAATAATGTCAGTTGGTTGCAAATCAAAAACTTGATTCTTAATAAGATTAATTTTTATTTCTAGTTTTTCAGCTACAGAAGATAGTAAGTAGCTGGTTTCAGGATTGTTTGTATCTATATCTATATAGCTAACTTGAGAAACCAAACGACAACGGTAAGTAATTTGTTGGGTATGATGAAGTAAGTATACTGGTATCTCTAAATATGTCTTCTCATTTTCTGGGGCGATTTGGGGTAAGATTGACTTATATAATTGTTTTAGCAACCATTGTCTTAAAGAAATCTCTATGGAATTAATCATGACTATATAAAGAAAATACCCACAGAAGTGTGAAGCCGTGGGTTATTTTCAACAAGATGATTACTACTTCTATTGATTGAGTTGAGATCTCAATTCCTCTAATTCTGCATCTACTGCTGAATCTTGGGGAGAAGAATTTTCCGCCGCAGGTAAATTACCTTGAGTGGGAGAAGCTCCACTTAATTGTGCTTTCATTGCCGCTAATTCGTCTTCTACACCTCCTGCCGCTTCGAGTTGGTTAAATTGTTCTTCTAAGCCTGAACCGCCAATTTCTCCTATTGCTTGAGATTTGGCTTCTTCCATCATTACTTTTTCTTCCATACGCTCAAAGGCACTCATTGCTGAACTGGTGCTCATGTTGGAGAGAGTCCCTTGTAGTTGTTGATTAGCTTTAGCGGCATTGGCTCTAGCTTTGAGCATATCTTTTTTGGTCTTAGCTTCAGATATTTTACTTTCTAAAGTTACTAATTTACGCTTTAAGTCTTGTACTTGAGAAGTTTGAATCTCTAATTGCTGTTGCAGGGTGTTAGCTGTTTCACTATATGATTTTTTTCTGATTAAAGCTTCTCTTGCTAAGTCTTCTTGTCCTTTTTGAAGGGCAAGTTGAGCTCTTTGTTGCCATTTATTAGCTTCTGTTTGATTGCTTGTATATTGTTTTTCTGTACGTTTTTGACTAGCGATCGCCTGAGCTATTGCTTGTCTTAATTGTACTAAATCCCCCTGCATGTCTACTACAGCTTGCTCTAGTACCTTTTCTGGGTCTTCTGCTTTACTTACTAAATCATTGAGATTAGCTCTAAAAACTCTACTTAAACGATCAAATAATCCCATAATTTTTTCTTTCCTACGTTTGCTTTATTTTTTTTACTACATCCTGTATTTGTTTTTTCAGAATGATTGGTATCGTACTATTATTCACTTCCTTATTATATTTTGCCTCTTTTTACGCTAATTCACCACCTTTATTTTGATCTATATTTTCGATTATGATTTTCGATTATGATTTTCGATTATGAGCGGTATTAAATCTTTTCTATTTCTGCTTTTAGTTGATCTATTTCTGCAATTTCTTCATATTCTCTACTTTCCATACTGACTCGTCGTGATAATTGAGGGTTGAGGTTTTTGTTTCTCATCTGAGCCAATTCCGTTTTCAGTGTTTGTTCAGTTTCTAGTCTGTTAAATTTTTTTTCGATAGGATCTTTATTCAGTTCTACTATCTCTTCTAGTTCTAACACTTTTGTTTCTAGCTTTTCTAAAGCTGCTGCCGCACCTGTTGTGCTTAAGCTTCCTGTTACTTCTTGAAGTTTTTGTTCTGCTGTCGCTGATGTGATTCTGGCTATATATAGGTTTTTTTGCATTTTCATTTCTGCCAGTTTACCTTCAACCGTACGCATTTGTAGTTTTAGCTTGTTTACTACTGTTTGTTGTTCTTGAATTTGTTTTTCTAGGATTTTTTTTTGTTCTAAATAAGGCATTCGTTTTAGTAATGCTTCTTCCGCAATTCTTTCTGCCTGTTGATTGATTGCTAATTCAGCACGACGATACCATTCTTGAGCTTGATTCTGAGTTATTTTTATTTGACGTTCAGTCCGTTTTTGTAGAGCTATAGTTTGAGCTATTGCTCTGCGAATTACAATTAGTTCCTTTTCTACTTTTTCTATAGCTGTTTCTAATATCTTTTCGGGATCTTCTGCTTCTTTGACAAAACTGTTAATATTTATACTTACTAGTTGCCAAATGCGACCAACTACTCCCATATTTTTACCCTCTTTTCGACCCTAGTTATTTCCATTATAGTTTATTCTCTGGTTTTCCCAATTATTTTTTTGTCTGTTTTCACAACTAGATAAAATTTATTTAAGCATTTTAGTTACTGTTTTTAAATTTAACTCAATTGTTTCTTTAGATAAATCTACGCCTTCGACTATTTCTGGAGAAGAAATAGTCGAGTTTGTGGCGGGATAATCAGGTATTGAACTATTTGTATTTAGGTTTAGCCCTAATAGAGAGCTGCCTATGACTGTTAAAATTACCGAAGCTATGCCCCAGGGGGAGGTAAATGAATAAATAAATGCTGGCAGTTTACTTCTTATCGGTTTTGCTTCTATGACATAATCATAATCATTTTCCTCTGCTTCTGGGGTATTTGCTTCGTTTCTAGTTGCTTCTTTTTTAGTTACTAGATTATCTTGTGATTCAACTATTTTCCTAGTAGTAGAAATCGGGTATCTTTGTATTTCCCTATTTCTCTGATTTTTATATTTAGCTATTTCCTGGGCAATATCTAAATCTAGACTACTAATAGTCATTCTGAGACGAGGATGAATAAATGATGATTCTGTCATCTTTCCGCCCTCATGGAGACTCTCGCTAAACCTCTCATCAGGTTAGCGA
>NZ_JALKVM010000311.1:0-8227 GCF_057440575.1 Johannesbaptistia floridana | reverse complement strand
CAAATGAGCAACTTTTAGCAGTAATGAGTAGATATTTTTCAACTGTATTTAGCCCATGATGATCTTCCATGCTGCTTGAGCTGCCTCTTGAAGGCGATCGCCTAAAGCCTTAATTTCATCTACAGTTTTTTGCCAATTTTCTTGAGCATCTCTTTGAATCATTTCTGCTGAATGTTCTATTCTTTTAGGATCTAGTAGTTGATTTTGTTCAATCGCTTCTCTAGCATTGCGAACAGCATTGATATAAGCTTCTTGAGTCAAAGTTTGAGCATTTTCGATTTCAGATTGTGCTCGTCTTCTAATTGCTTCTACTAAAGCTTTTGTTTCTGCTTTCACCTCATCGCTTTCTCCTGCCATTTCTTTTTCTACTAGAGAATTAGTTTCTGGACTTACAGGAATTATATCTGTTTCTTTTGTTTCCGGTGTCTTATTAGTTTCGTTCATTTTGTTTTTTTATATATATTTATCCTAGAAATGGTTTATTAGTACAAGATTGTTTACTCAATAGGACCGACAACACCTAAATATAAAGATTGTACTAATAATTCTTTTTTCTATTGTTACTATTCTAACAAGATAGTTTTAGCGAAGAAAAAGTTCATTCTTCTTCCCACACTTCCCAAACTAATAACTTTTGACACAGGTGGAGAAGCAAAAGATGAATCCCTCAAACTCACACCAAAGCATCTATACCTAATGTTACTGGTTGTGTTTGAGTAATGAGTTTTGAAGTAAGAAGTCTTGAAGTCTTGAAGTAATGAATAGTGAGTTTTGAAGTAATGAGTTTTGAAGTCTTGAAGTCTTGAAGTAAGAAGTCTTGAAGTTTTGAAGTAATGAGTTAAAGAATTAATGCGATCGCGCTTAAAAATTGGTTGACCGTTGCTACTTTTCTTAGGGTGAAGAGAAATGAACTTTTTCTGAGGTTAATTTAGTACATAAGTACTGCTGGAAGATGTGAGTCAAAGGCTATAGTTAACGAAAATGAAATTAATTCTGTCGAGATACTTATTTTTTGTCTGATACTGAATTAATTTTTACTCCAGCGGGCGTAAATACAAATATAGAATCACCTATACGTTCAGAAGATCCTCCGATTGACTTAGTTACACCCCACAAGAAATCAACGCATTTCTGGGCTAAATCACTATCATTCATAACCATAGGAGTTAGATTGAGAACTACGCTACGACCTTCATATAAAATTTGCGCATATTTTGGCATTTCTTCAAAAGACTTTGGTTCAACTACTATTACTTCGATTTGGGACGAATTAACAAGTTTTTCCGCTGCCCTTCCCCCTTCCTCGGCTTCCCTGGTTTGGTAACTAGCACTCAGTTGGTTTACTTCAGTTTTAACCTGGTCAGAAGAGATATTCTCATAACTACTATAACTAGGTTTATTTACCTCAATTTGATATTGACCAATCAATTGATTTAATTGAGAGTTTATATCTGTTTCTATCGATTGCAGTGCGGTGGTTAAAGAAGTCTTCCCTAACACATCTGGTGGTAATGATAATTGCTCCAAACTATCAATAGTTTGCCAGTATGCTGCATCTAAACCATCTTTAATGTACTCTTGTTTTTGATATCCTTTGACCAGGAAATCAAGCAACTCAGCTCCTAAGTTACCCTGATTATCCCAACTAGATACACACAAATCTGTTTGGAATAAATCTCCTACTAATACCCTAATTTCTTCTACTGTAGCTGATAATTCTTGGTCTATATCTATGACTTGGTCAATTAAACCCTGAAAAGGAGCTAATACTGGGCTCATAATTTTTTCAAAGTTTTTAGCTATTTCTGCTAATTTAGTTACATCTTGTTCGATTTTATCTATTTCTTTTTGTAACTCATAAGCCTCTTGATAGCTCTTGAGTCTAGATACCATATTCTCTAGTAATTGTTTTTGCTCAACTTGATCGCTGGCTAATTTTTGAATGCTACCATTGATTAATTGGATTTTTTTGAGCATTAATTGAGCGACACGGTGCAAAACAAAGGCATTTTTAAAGATTTGTTGCTTTTGTTCTTGATATACGTTGAATAAAACTGGATCCGTTTTGGCTTTTGCTTCTTGTGCTAAACGCTTCTGTTCAACATTAGCTAAATCTCTACACCTTTGATAGACTATTCCTTTTAATTCTTGGGTTAATTCTAGAAAAAAGTGTTCATAGGAAGTTTTATGCTGACTCAGAAAATTAATGATACCATTATAGTCTGTTACCAATCTCTCTAATTCTTGGAATTTCTCATCAAAGGTAATTTCTCTGTTAACAGTGATTAGTTTTTCAGTTTTTATCCAGAAAAATACTCTTTCAGAGGTTTTTTGCCTAATTTGGCGTTGGTTTGCTCTAATTAATTGTTGACGAGCTTTGATATTTTCTTGTAACTGAGTAAAACCAGGGCTATTGAGTACTGGTAAATAATAGGTTTTCTCATATATTGTAATTGGTTGAGTAGATACGTCTAGAGATGACTGGCTTAACTGAGGATCACTGGTCATAGCTTTTGTGATTATTTTTTGTTATAGTGATCATATTATCGTAATTTATCTTTAGATAAATTATGGTCATAAGTTTTCAAAAACACTTGGTCTTGTCTCTGTGCCAAAATATAATTTTAACAATAATAAACAAGCTTGATTATATACTGCTCACAGATTCCCTACATCACCATTGACTATTGCCTATTGCCTTTTTCAAGTTAGGAATTCAAGGTCTCTCATGAAGAAACCATTTATCTGTCGAGAGTAGTTCTTTAGCATGGTCTCTGAGAGATATACCCGGTAAAATTGTTGTACAAGGGGCAATTAATTCCTGTTCCCAGGCTAATCTAAAAGCCGCTTCCGGGGTAGTTGGCTTTTTTTTAGTTATTATCTGTAGCATGGTGCCGTAGTGCGCTACTAATTCAGCTTCATACATTTCTCCCCATTTCTTCAGTAAAGCGATTAATACTTCTGTTGTACACATTTCGGCTCCATACCAATGAATATAAGCAGGAATTTCCCAACTATTAGAGGTAGGCATCAGGAGTAAGCTAATAGTTTCATACTGAGGTTCATACCAGTTTAAATAACTTGCATCTTCACTCTCTCTAGCTTGTTGAGAAAAGCATTCAATTTCCCAATTAAATAACCATTTTTCTAAACTAGAATGATCATATATTTCTTTGTTTTCAATTAACTTGGCTATTTCTTCTAAATCTGGGGTTATTCCCCATTTTGTTTGTAGGTCTGACCAAGACATTTCTATGTTATCTTGCCAATTATCGTCAAACTGTCTTCTCGCTAAATTTTGTAATTCTGCCTCTAAATCAAGAATATTCGCTTGATTAATTAAATCTCTGGCTGAGTGTTCATAATCTTGTTTATTGACTTCTATAGTAAAAGGAAAAGAACTAAATAAGTCATGGTCATTAATAACTAAAATTGGCCATCTCTCGGTTAAAGTTAACTTTTGTCTGAGAATTTCCCAAGCGGCTAAAGCCTCATTATTATCAATAGCAATAGCTAATACTCCTGTTGTTTCAGGCAAATCAATCTTAGTAAGATGGTAATTCTCTAAATTAGTTCCCTGTAAAATTTTTCTTAGTTCCTCAATACTATTAATCATATTAAAAAGTCAATCCTTTACTCATTTTTACTTTTAATTAAGTCCACCTACTTAAGCTATGCTTGATAAGGAACTCACCAAATCCTTGTATAGCTCCGGGAGAGGGGGAGCAGGGGAGCTCCGGGAGAGGGGGAGAAATTTTAAGTAAAATTACTTAATTTGTGGATAAAATGTATATTACTATACATTAATTTCTTAGACAAAATCTAAAAAAGCACAAACACACAAGTTACGTTTTTTGTCAAGTTTTTTGTCAAGAAAGATGTTTATAAAGGATAGCTACTTAAGTGAGATAGAAATCAAGAAAAAGCGATCGCCAATTACCTCTTCTTAGCAACAAAACCTATAATTAAATGAGGTAATCAAGATTTCTTGATCACAAAACAATTTCGTTCAACCCATTCGCTTCTGTAATTCTTTATAAACTTGGCGCAAATCAACCTGATGGTGAGCTAAGGCTACTAGGGTGTGATAAAATAAGTCCGCTACTTCTGAAGCTATCTCCTCGGGTTTGTCATCTTTACAAGCCATAACTACTTCGGCGGATTCTTCACCAATTTTCTTGAGAATTTTATTATCTCCACCTTGAAATAATTTACAGGTATAAGAATCTTCTACAGGATAGTCACGGCGATTTACTATTATTTTAGCTAGTTCTGATAATATATCTCCAGGAGGTGCTGATTTGTCTTCATCAGCCAAATGAAAACAACTTCTTTCTCCCGTATGGCAAGCAATATCTCCCACTTGTTCAATAGTAAGCAGTAGAGAATCACTATCGCAGTCGTAACGAATTTCCTTAACGTTTTGAAAATGACCAGATGTGGCACCTTTGTGCCATAATTCTTGTCTCGAACGACTCCAATACCAAGCTTGTTGAGTTTCAATAGTTTTTGAGAGAGAGTCTCTATTCATCCAAGCTAACATTAGTACTGTACCATCTAAATAGTCTTGGGCGATCGCTGGTACTAATCCTTGTTCGTTGTAGCGAATTTTATCTAGGGGAATCGATAAAGACATTCTTGATTTCCTCTAATTATCACCATCAATTTTAACAAAATTTGGGAGTTTTTTTTTCCGAATTCCTCAAGATTGCCTCCTGCCTTAAAATCAAGATAAATTATGAAAATAGCAACCTGGAATGTTAACTCAATTAGAACTAGACAACAACTAGTTTTAGACTGGTTACAAAAACATCAAGTAGATATACTCTGCCTTCAGGAAACTAAGGTAGTAGATGATGATTTTCCCCTCACTCCTTTTAAAGAATTGGGTTACCATACTTATATATCTGGACAGAAAGCTTATAATGGAGTAGCTATATTTAGTTCTACCCCTTTAGAGAAAATCAACATAGGTTTTACTCCGGTTTTGGGTGCAGATGTAGTTGGAGATTTAGACAGTCAAAAACGCCTCATCACTGGAGTAGTTAACAATATTTGCATTGTGAATGTTTATATACCCAATGGCGCAAGTGTTGATAGTGAGAAGTATGAATATAAATTGCAATGGCTGCACTTACTGAGAGAATATCTCCAAAATTTAATCAAAACCGAGAAACTTGATATTTGTCTGTGCGGTGATTTTAATATAGCGCCAGAAGATAGAGATATATATAATCCTAAGAATAAGCAAAATCATATTATGTCTTCCCCAAAAGAAAGAGAGGCTTTAGCTGCTATTGCTGAGTTAGGGTTTGATGACGCTTTACGTAAATTTACTCAAGCAGAGGGGTTATATAGTTGGTGGGATTATCGCGCTTCTGGTTTTAGTCGCAATCGCGGCTGGCGAATTGACCATCACTATTTAACTGCAAATTTATATCAAAGATTAAGAGATTGTGTCATAGATATTGAACCAAGAAAACAAATAAAACCGAGCGATCACGCACCAGTAATTATTGATTTAGCAGAAAACTGAGTTAAATTAGAAAAAAAGTACTCATGGAACAAAACCCTATATTAATCTGGTATCGTAATGACTTACGGATACATGACCATAAACCCCTAAATGAAGCCCAAAGAAAAAACCCTCTAGTAATCCCCTGTTACTGCTTCGATGACCGTCAATTTATGACCACATCTTATGGTTTCCCGAAAACGGGAACTTGGCGATCGCGATTTCTGATTGAGAGTGTTACTGATTTACGTAACTCTCTAGCTAAACTAGGCAGCAACTTAATTGTGAGAAAAGGGTTACCAGAAGTAATTATTCCCTCTCTTTGCCAAGCTTTAAAGATTTCTGCTGTCTATTTTCACCAAGAAGCAACCTCAGAAGAATTAGCCGTAGAAACAGCATTAAAAAAAGCTTTAGAGGAAATCAAAGTTCCTTATAAATCCTATTGGGGTGCCACTCTCTACCATCCCCATGACTTGCCTTTTGAAATTAGTGAATTGCCAGAAGTATTTACCAATTTTCGTAAAGCAGTAGAAAAAAAAGGCAGAATCAAAAAGCCCTTAGCATCCCCTCAAGAATTACCACCTCTACCAGAAATAGATTTAGGCATGATTCCTACCTTAGCTGAGTTAGGTGTAGAATCCCAGATAGCAGATAGTCGAGGAGTATTAAACTTCCAAGGAGGAGAAACAGCAGGAATAGCTAGACTAGAAACCTATTTCTGGGAAGAAAACTGTTTAGGTAACTATAAAGAAACTCGTAATGGTATGTTAGGGGCTAATTACTCTTCTAAATTTTCCCCTTGGTTAGCTCACGGTTGCCTCTCACCGCGCTATATTAATCAACAAGTCCAAGATTACGAAGACCAAAGAGTAAAAAATGATTCCACCTATTGGTTAATATTTGAACTTCTCTGGCGAGATTATTTCCGCTTTATTGCTAGGAAACATGGCGATCAATTATTTTTCCTCTCAGGGTTACAAAAACTCAATTTACCTTGGCAGGAAGACTGGGAAAGGTTTCAACTGTGGCAAGAGGGAAAAACTGGATTTCCTCTAGTAGATGCTAATATGCGGGAAATCGCTGCCACGGGTTTTATGTCAAATCGAGGAAGGCAAAATGTAGCTAGTTTCCTAACTAAGAATTTAGGCATAAATTGGACTATGGGGGCAGAATGGTTTGAATCTTTGTTAATTGATTACGATGTTTGCAGTAATTGGGGAAATTGGAACTATACTGCGGGTGTTGGTAATGATGCCCGAGGATTTCGCTACTTTAATATTGCTAAACAATCTCGTGATTATGATCCTCAGGGTAAATATTTAAAACATTGGTTAACTGAATTGGAGTCTTTACCTGGAGATAAAATTCACGACCCCGGGAAGCTATCTGTTGGAGAACAAAAGCAATTTGGGGTTACATTAGGAGTAGACTACCCTAGACCTGTTGTTGACTTTTGGAAATCAGTTCAAGCTAACCAAAAGAAATACGAATCAGCTTTGAGTTGAGTTTGGGTTAATTAGGGCGAACGACGGGACTTGAACCCGCGAGTGGTGGAACCACAATCCACTGCCTTAACCACTTGGCCACGCTCGCCATACAACTCCTTATCATAACATATAAATTGCTAGAAAATCAAATTATCAAGGAAATTTTTTTTAATTTATGTTGAGTTTAAATTTAATTACTAAAATCGGTATCTTTGGATTAGTATTAGTCGGGGGTTTTCTGATGTGTACTAATCCAGGACATTATGCCTATAAAAAATATGCCACAGAAAGCCTAACTACCTATGTAAAAAAAGAAGTCTGCGACGATGGTTTAGATGAAGACCAAGATGTTCTTTCTTCTTCTTGTCATACTCTCGTAGATATATCTCGACCTCAATTAGAAATGATTATTGCCAAAAAAACCGAAAGGCAAAATTTTCTCTTGTTTAGCGTTTATGAGACTGATTTTCCCTTTTTTCCCCCTCTATCTAGTTACCGTGTTGAAACTATAGGCTTTTTACAAAAGTTTTATATATATAATATTGAGAAAATTTAGCCCAGTGCCTAGATTCCGAACAGCTCCAGAAGTAGTAGCGCCCTAAGCTTCGCTCAGCTCACATCTTTTACCAGTACTTATGTACTAAATTAACCTCAGAAAAAGTTCATTTCTCTTCACCCTAAGAAAAGTAGCAAAGGTCAACCAATTTTTAAGCGTTTAGCATTAATTCTTTAACTCATTACTTCAAGACTTCAAGACTTCAAGACTTCTTACTTCAAAACTCCTTACTTCAAAACTCATTACTCAAACACAACCAGTAACATTAGGTAAAGATGCTTTGGTGTGAGCTTAGGGCGTTCTCAAGATGCGGAGCGAGGGAATAGGAGTGACAGCCAGCAGTAGAATCTATTATTAAAATTAATCATTCACATAAGTTTACTTAAAGTTAATACCCTTTACAAAAGTTAACAAAATCTGTTAAGATAAAAATATAGGGAAAAACAAAACCCTCAAATCATCTGCACATATTAAATTAAATAGCAATTATAAACACAATGACTACTACTTTACAACAGCGCTCTTCTGCGAGCCTTTGGGAACAGTTCTGTCAGTGGGTAACTAGCACTGAAAACCGTCTTTATGTAGGTTGGTTCGGTGTTCTCATGATCCCTACTCTCTTAACTGCAACTATCTGCTACATCATCGCTTTCGTAGCTGCACCTCCTG
>NZ_JALKVM010000310.1:0-8271 GCF_057440575.1 Johannesbaptistia floridana | reverse complement strand
TAGTCAGACGTTGGGCCGTCCAAGCTGCGCGGCTTCAGCCCGCAGAAGTTGACGCTTTATAAAATGTGAGTATTACATTACTAACTATAATCCTTTCACAAAGATACGGGAATAAAAAGTATCCTCTAATACTTTTCGAGAATAAATTGATCTTTTTGGCTAAATCTATAATACTTTTTCCCATCTAGTCTGTCCTCGACAATTGTCACGCGATCGCAATCTATCATTCCTCTAGGATCTTTATTGTTAATACGGTTTTACCAGTTAAAGCATTTAAACCGCTTGAGAGGAAGAAGACAGAAGGGAAATATTTACAGCACAATGATTCTCCCCTTCTTTGTTTATGAAGGTTGTTTTTTTTACAGTTCTCCACGAAAGGCTTTTTGTAGTAAGCAGTTAAAATTTAAATTTAAATTATCTAAAGATTTGTAATTATGCTTTTTTAGTTTATATGTATTCCAGACAATATCTGAAAATTCCTTTTGAATAGTCAAATCTGGAACAGGTGCATACATATTTAAAAGCTTGGCTTGAGAAACATTTAACATGGAACCACTTGTTCCTGTTGCATAGCTTGATAGTAAGCTTCTATATTTCTTGTTGGCTAAGAGAAACCTTAAATATTCTACATTTGCGACATTAGTATGAGTTTTAATGCGCCATAACTTATCAGGTAAAAATAACTTTTCACAACTTTTTTCTACTAAACAGGTTGCGGCCACTAATTCTCTGGTATTTGCTCGACTAAATAGCAAATCACCTTTTTGAGGAATAACGGGCTTTTTTTTAAAAAAAGGGTTATTAACTGCTTTGTGTTCTTCAGGATTAAATATTCCAGAAGTAACAGCGCTAATTTTAAGAACTCCCCATTCTTCAATATTACACTTACGGTCTTCTCCTTTTACACTCCATCCTGCTTCTATTGTTGAAATAATCTCACTCATCGGTAAAGTCTCCCACCCCTTAGGATTAGTCAGAGGATCGCCAAACATATCCAGAAAAAGCGATCGCAGTAACTCTTCAGTTAACTTGATTGCCTCCTGGCGCTTGCGTCGAATCTCATCAGCTTTATCTAGTATTGCGGCTAGGCGTTTTTGTTCTTCTAGGGGGGGTAAGGGTATTCTTATATTCAATAAAGCAGTTTTACTTACATGAGGTATAGTTGAACCAGTACGAGTAGATTGAATCAATTTCATTTGTGATTGAAGAAAACGACCAAGATAGGGAGTAAATACATTTTTTTCTTTAAGACGTAATCTAGCCAAAGTACTTCCAATTAATCCCTCTAAACCATAACTGACAAGACCTGCATAAGCACCATCCCATACTATAATCAAATCATTTTTATCGACACTTATACCTTTTTTGTCTTCTGTGTATTTAATATTAGAAGAGCTTCTTAAATCATCAATTTGAATATATCTTTTGCCATCATTTGATAATTCATGTTTTTTTCCTTTTGATATTTCAACTAAATCAGATAGTTTAATTTGATTCACCCCAACATCGCCTCCAACGCCTGTAAATCCTCTCTTATTTGCTCCTTTAGACACATCAACAGGTGCAAAATCACCCTTGGAGACTCATACTCCACCTCCTTATGTTTAAATACTCCAGACGGCATAGAAATTACCCCTTCTCACTGATGATGATTTTCTACTAATATAGCAGTACAAACAATGGTTTTGACATATAAAAGTCGTGAAACTTAATACTAGCTTAAATATTCCCTGATCTCACATCTTTCACCAGTACTTATGTACTAAATTAACCTCAGAAAAAGTTCATTTCTCTTTCGCCGAAGATCGAATCTATAGAACAAAAATACTGAATACGCCTTGAGTGTCAACCAATTTTTAAGCGCGATCGCATTAATTCTCTTACTCATTACTTCAAAACTCATTACTTCAAAACTTAACCACCACAAGTAACTTTGGATAAAGATGCAAGATCTGAGTCGGTGCCTCGGAGCCTCAAAAGGATAACCTTTCTCACCAGTATGAGAATTGCTATATAGATAGATAGTTAAAAAATAATTCTTGATTCTCCCCTACTTAGATTGAATATTTTTAAATAATTGGTAGATTTCTGGGAGACGTTGGGTAATAGCGTTGATTTTGAGAAATTTACGATGATTTATAGCAGGAATCCCTGACACAACTTCTTTTGGCTTCACATCATTGTGAATACCTGCTTTAGCAGAAGCGATCGCCCCATCCCCTATTTTCGCTTGATTGGCTATTCCCACTTGTCCTGCTAAGATTACATTATTCCCCACAGTAACTCCTCCTGCCAACCCTACTTGTCCAGCAAAAACACAATTTGACCCAATTTGACAACCATGTCCAATATGTACTAAGTTGTCAATTTTTGTATTTTCACCTATACGAGTCTCTCCTACTGCTGGTCTATCTATGGTACTATTACACCCTACTTCTACCCCTGATTCCAGAATAGTTACCCCTGATTGCTGCATTTTATACCATCCTGTGGATGTGGGCACAAAACCGAAGCCTTCAGCGCCAATTACCGCGCCACTATGAATTACACAATTTGAACCTATTTGAGTTTTTTCGTGAATGCTGCAATTAGCGTGGAGGATTGTTTGTTTGCCAATGGTTACTTGAGGGTATATAACTACATTGCCATAGATGCAACATTGGTCTTCAATCACCACATCTTCGTAAATTACCACATTAGGACCAATATAAACATCTTGAGCAATTTTAGCCGTGGCATCAATAACTGCTGTAGGATGAATTTGAGGTTGAGGTTGATAGGGTTGATAAAATAGATTAATCACCTCAGCGAAACTCAAACGAGGATTAGAAGTAGTAAACCAGGCAATCCCTCTAGATGTAGCTATCTTTTGTAAAGATTCATCCTCTGGGAGAATTAAGGCACTAGCGGCAGTTGTTTCCACCCAAGAGGCGTATTTTTTCCCCTCTATATAGCTAATGTCCCCTATTTGGGCTGCATCTACAGCAGCTAAGCCCTTAATTACCGGATTGCAATCAGGTTTAGTTGTTAAACTTTGGTAGGTGGGAGGGTGATTTAGTTTGGTTAAAATCTCATTAAACTTCATATTTGTTCAAATTGGGGACAATAATAGGCACCATTGGTGCAGGTTTCTCTTATTTCTATAGCATAAAGTCCCGGTAATTGCATCTCCTGTAATTTTTCAAAAATCCAACGGGCGATCTCCTCACTAGTTGGATTTTCTAACCCGGTAGTTTCATTTAAGTAATAGTGGTCTAAATAATTATCTAATAGAGGTTTTATATATTTTTTTACCTCTCCAAAATCCATGACCATTCCTTGTTGTGGTCCTGTTTCGATTAACTTGTTACTCTTGATATATACTTTTCCTACCCAGCTATGACCATGTAGGCGCTGACACTTCCCCTGGTGATGGGGAAGTCTATGGGCCGCTTCAAAGCGAAATTCTTTGTATATTAACCAAGTTTGCTCTTTTAGCATTTAGTAAGGAAAAACGTAAGTAAAATCGCGAGAACCTGTATATCCTGACAAATCAGCGAGTCTTTCTAAGGGTTGCACTCCTGGGTAGAGTTCGCCATTTATTTCCCAAGTGGGGACTCCTTTTAACCCGGCAGCTTCACATAGTTGTGGTTGTGCATTTGCCCCTTGGGGATTACACTCAATATTATTAATAATTTTAATCGCTTCTTTGCCAAATAGCTGTTTTTGTTCGTAACAGTGGGGACAGGTGTATGCTGTATAAATTTTAGCATCAATTTTCTGGAGATGATTAGCTAAAGCAATTTCTGCCTCTCCAGATTCATTAGTTACTGGGGGTCCTAATTCTCCTTGTTTAGTTGTAGCTGGATTATCTGCTATATACTCTACGTTAGCGTAGACACTGAAAACCCCTGTTAAGGTGATGACTCCGGCAATTACTGCGATTAAACTTAGTTGACGCCAATTAAGCCATTTGTGACCAAAAATAGTTATCATAAGTAAACTCAAAGAACATAAAGCTGAAAAGACACAGTAGGGACAGATTCCCTGAATTTTGAAAAACATTATATACATCAAATAACTACTACTTACTGCCATACAGGTAGTAATAGCTAGTAACCATAGCCAACTATTCTGTTCCCATTTTTTTGTTAATTCGGGTTGAATTTTGGCGATAATTGCCGGAGATAGGGCTACTAAAAGCACTGTTGTATAGGCAAGAAAACCAAACAGAGTTAGGGGTAAACCAAAAATCTTAGAATAGGGACTTTCTAGAACCTCTTTACAACCAGCAGTAGGACATAGTTCTGCTGCTTTGCCTGAGAATTCCGCTATAGTTAAATAGGCGGTTTCTAATAATCCTAAGGTCGCAATCACCGCGAGGGCTATGCGTGAGCGATTGTTTAATGAAGCTAAGGGTAAACTTCTCATTGCTAAACCTAAAGCTAAATTACTATTCTATCTTAGGCTTTGCTTCTAGAGTTTGTCTAAGGTGTTTCCCCTCTAGGTAACGAATCTTAACTAATCCCGATCAAACTCTAATATCTATTCTTTTTTGGACTAAAGTCCAACTACTAACCTCGTTTTAAATTACAATAAAACTATACAAGTTAGTATCTATAAAAAAATATGTTTTCTGATATTAATACCTTTATATACGATATAGAACAAGCTGCTAATGAATTAGTCGCTCAACAACTCAATCATCTAAGTATCCTCAGTATCGGGATTATTGCCTTAGCTGGATTACTCACCAGTTTAAGCCCCTGTATGCTTTCTATGCTACCAATTACCATTGGCTATATTGGAGGGTATCAAAATCAAAGTCGTCTACAAGCTACCATTCAATCTCTGTGGTTTGCCTTCGGCTTGGCAACAACTTTGGCAGTATTGGGGATTATCGCCGCAGGAGTAGGGCGCGTTTATGGGCAAATTGGCCTAGGATTACCAATTATTGTCAGTGCGATCGCCATTATTATGGGTTTAAATCTTTTAGAAATTATTCCTCTACGTTTCCCCAGTTTGAATCAAACTGATTGGATTACTGATGATTTGCCCCCCGCTATACGCTCTTATCTCTTTGGTTTAACTTTTGGCTTAGTTGCTTCTCCTTGTAGTACTCCAGTTTTAGCAACCTTACTAGCTTGGGTAGCTAGTAGTCAAAACTTGACCATTGGTGGCGTATTGCTTTTAGCCTACGCTACAGGCTATGTAGCTCCTTTAGTCATAGCCGGAGTGTTTACAGGAGTAATTAAGAAGTTTCTAAGTTTACGAAGTTGGGCAGGATGGATTAACCCCGTGAGTGGAGCACTATTATTGATTTTTGGTATCCTCTCACTACTATCACGCTTACCTGTACTCAATCAACCAATATAACTCATCTGCCTTCACCTGTCTGAGATCTTCCACCTTTAGCAAAAGCTACTGGTTGTGGATGAATTATGAGTAATGAGTAATGAGTAATGAGTAATGAGTAATGAGTAAGAAGTAAGAAGTAAGAAGTAAGGAATAAGGAGTAAGGAGTTTTGAAGTTTTGAAGTTTTGAAGTAATAAGTAAGAAGTTTTGAAGTTTTGAAGTAAAGAATTAATGCGATCGCGCTTTAAAATTGATTCTCGCCTGTTGGTCAATTTCTGTACTTTTGTACTTGCGTGCAAGATATGAGCTTAATAAGCTTACTTACAATTTCCTCTTGATATTCCTCGACAAATCTTGGTAAATTCAGATGCGATCGCATCTGCTGTTAGCAAACTAGGAGAATAGTGATTACGTCAAAATAATTATTACTCATATTTTGCGTTCATCAAATCTGGTTTTTACATCCCGAAGGTGCGATCGCTCTTTATTTATTTACTTATTATTTTATACTACAATAGGGGCGAACTCCCCCATACGAACAGTATAACTTAATGACTAGATAATTGTCAAGAAGAATGTAGAATTAAGTAGTTGTTGTATTTGTAGGGTGCGTTAGGCAAAAGAGTACTTTGAGAACATCACAACTAAGATAACTGATTGCCGTAACGCACCGTTAGATGAGTCTTGAAGTAATGAGTAATGAGTTTTGAAGTAAGAAGTAGCCGTAACGCACCGTCAGTCATTTCAATTATAGTAGGGGCGCAAGGCTTGCGCCCACACCAAGGCTTGCGCCCACACCAAGGCTTGCGCCCACACCAAGGCTTGCGCCCACACCAAGGCTTGCGCCCACACCAAGGCTTGCGCCCACACCAAGGCTTGCGCCCACACCAAGGCTTGCGCCCACACCAAGGCTTGCGCCCACACCAAGGCTTGCGCCCACACCAAGGCTTGCGCCCACACCAAGGCTCTCAACAAGCAATATCCATCATTCGTGGTTTAATAGAAATAAATCAAGCTAAAAGCGATCGCTATGCCATTGCACAAAAAGAGTTGTAGGGTGCGTTAGGCAAAAGAGTACTTTGAGAACATCACAACTAAGATAACTGATTGCCGTAACGCACCGTTAGATGAGTCTTGAAGTCTTGAAGTCTTGAAGTAATGAGTAAGAAGTAGCCGTAACGCACCGTTAGATGAGTTTTGAAGTAATTGTGGGAAGTTTATTTAAACTTAATTTTGGGTAACAAAATAACCACCATTTCATCAAGGAATTTATTTAGATTGTTGGGTTTCGTTCCTCAACCCAACCTACAGGCTACTACTGCTCCCTGCTCCCTGCTCCCTGCTCCCTGCTGGGTATCATTATTAAAAGAGAAAATGAATAAATTCTGTACTATAATAAATAGTATTATGATAGAGTAAAACCATGTCCACCCCGGCAGATAACCCTCAACAACAATACCTAGAGCTAATTGAGAATCTAATCCAGTGCAATAATGGAGAAGAAGTAAATAATCTACTCGAATCTCACAGTGAATTAGTAAACTATACCCTAATTGAATATATAGTAGCAGTAGTTGATACCCTAGAAGAACCAGAAGCTAGATGGTTACAGCAAATCGGTAATAGCTTGGTAGACTATCTCACTGAATCCTATCTGCCCTTCTTAGAGGAATTATTGATCCTAATTATCAATCATAATGGCGCTAAAGAGCAAGTATACCCCTACTTACAGAATAATCTAGATAAAGTGAATCTGATACTGCCCCTAACTCTACAAAAATGGTGGCAGGAAAATATTACTTGGTTTGAAGATTCACAAAAACAAAGTGTAGCCGCAGTATTTGTTTCCCTTGGTAATCGTTTCCGAGAATTTCCCTTCAATAAGCCAGCAAGTCAGGAAATCGCAATTACCGCCTACAACTTAGCCTTAGAAGAATATCGCCGCGAAGTAGTACCCTTAGATTGGGCTGGAACCCAAAATAATCTGGGAGCTGCTTACAGAGACAGAATCAAAGGAGACCGGGGTGAGAATCTAGAATTTGCGATTAAATATTATGAAAACGCCCTATTAGAAAGGAAACGGGAGCTTGTACCCTTAGATTGGGCAATGACCCAAAATAATCTGGGAAATGCTTACACTGACAGAATCAAAGGAGACCGGGGTGAGAATCTAGAATCTGCGATTCAATCTTATGAAAACGCCCTATTAGAAAGGAAACGGGAACTTGTACCCTTAGATTGGGCAATGACCCAAAATAATCTGGGAACAGCTTACAGCGAGAGAATCAAAGGAGACCGGGGTGAGAATCTAGAATCTGCGATTAAATCTTATGAAAACGCCCTATTAGAATCGAAACGGGAGCTTGTACCCTTAGATTGGGCTGGAACCCAAAATAATCTGGGAAATGCTTACCTATATAGAATCAAAGGAGACCGGAGTGAGAATCTAGAATCTGCGATTAAATCTTATCAAAACGCCCTATTAGAATGTAAACGGGAGCTTGTACCCTTATATTGGGCAACCACCCAAAATAATCTGGGACTTGCTTACACAGAGAGAATCAAAGGAGACCGGGGTGAGAATCTAGAATCTGCCATTAAATCTTATCAAAACGCCCTATTAGAAAGGAAACGGGAGCTTGTACCCTTAGATTGGGCTGGAACCCAAAATAATCTGGGAGCTGCTTACAGTGACAGAATCAAAGGAGACCGGGGTGAGAATCTAGAATCTGCCATTCAATCTTATGAAAACGCCCTATTAGAAAGGAAACGGGAGCTTGTACCCTTACAATGGGCTGGAACCCAAAATAATCTGGGAAATGCTTACAGCCAGAGAATCAAAGGAGACCGGGGTGAGAATCTAGAATCTGCCATTAAATCTTATCAAAACGCCCTATTAGAAAGGAAACGGGAGCTTGTACCCTTAGATTGGGCTG
>NZ_JALKVM010000309.1:0-1445 GCF_057440575.1 Johannesbaptistia floridana | reverse complement strand
AATCCCATTTCTGCTACTATCTCCATACACAACTCATTAAGAAATTCTCTATCTAATCTATCAATAATTTGGTACATAAGTACTGGTGCGAATGATGTGAGTCTAATATAATTCGGTGCGTTACGCGCTCGGCGCTAACGCACCCTACTTCTATCAGATAAAAATTAAGCCAAAGAGAAATCAATTAAATTTCGCTTTTCAGGACGAATAAAACCTAAAATAATATCATCCTTGTCAACCCCTTCTCTCAGTAAATCTTTAGTTATTCCTGATTCTAAGCCATCCCATTCAATATAAATTTTCTGTTCAACAATTCGCAAATGTATAATAACTGAATGAATTCTTTTTGAGTTGTACCAACCCACATCAATTAATAAATAGTTATTAGAAGTTTCATCAGTAATTGCTATAGTTTCGGATTTTTTGTGACTCGGAGAATATTGCGAATGCTGATGAATAATTTGTTTGATAATTTGACGATAATGTGTTACTTGATCCACTGATTAATTACCTCCAATTCTGGGTTAAATACTATTAAATATATCAATTGATCGCTGATGATTTCTTGAATGGGTTCTAGAGAAAAGAAATCCTGATAAATATCATCAGTAATTGCTAAGTAAAGTCCTCTATCTGGTTCAAGTCGTTTGAGAAAACTTCTATAAACATTATATTGCCCAATTGCTTTCTCTAGTTCTGTCATCAAAGAAGGAGTATTAAAAACTTTAATTTCCACTACAATTTTCTCCAAACCTTTTTGTGCAGCAATCACCTTTTCTGCCCCTAAGTCAGCATAGAGACGAATTCCTTTATAATCAAGAGTGAAGGGATCATCCGTAATTTGCCAACCCTCCTTGATTAAGGCTTGTTTTACTTGATTGTGATAGAGATCGTATCTAGGCATCAAATTATAAAACTCTCATAATAAAACAAATTCCTATCTTAATCATTGTATCTGAGAGCAAAGCACCAGTACTTTTGTAGTAACTAGCCATCAGAAAAAAATTCCTTTTATTGTAGATCTTGTAGGTTGGGCCCTTGGCAACGAAACCCAACAAAACAACTCCGCATTCTCCCACGGTTATATGTTGGGTTGCACGACCTTTAACCCAACCTACTCAAAGGAGTTTTTAAGCGCGATCGCCTATTTTCTCTTCAAATCCTATTTCTGCTACTATCTCCATATATAACTCATTAAGAAATTCTCTATCTAATCTATCAATAATTTGGTACATAAGTACTGGTGCGAATGATGTGAGTCTAATATAATTCGGTGCGTTACGCGCTCGGCGCTAACACACCCTACTTCTACTTCTATTTTCATACATAAATAATTCAAATTTTGGAGGTTGGGCCCTTGGCAACGAAACCCAACAAAACAACTCCGCATTCTCCCACGGTTATATGTTGGGTTGCACGACCTTTAACCCAACCTACTCAAAGGA
>NZ_JALKVM010000308.1:0-8304 GCF_057440575.1 Johannesbaptistia floridana | reverse complement strand
AATGAGTAAGAAGCCAGTAACCTGTAGGTTGGGCCCTTGGTCACTACACCCAACAATTTACTGGTGAAAGAATGATCCCCCCAACCCCCCTTACAAAGGGGGGCTATTTAAGTAATATTGTAGGGTGCGTTAGGGCGAAGCCCGTAACGCACCGTTAGTTGAGTAATGAGTAATGAGTTTTGAAGTAATGAGTAAGAAGCCAGTAGCCTGTAGGTTGGGCAGGGAGATAACCCAACATGATGAGTAATGAGTAAGGAGTAATGAGTAATGAGTAAGAAGGTAGCATGTAGTAGCCTGTAGGTTGGGCCGGGAGATAACCCAACATGATGAGTAATGAGTAAGGAGTTTTGAAGTAATGAGTTTTGAAGTAATATCAAGTCCGTTTAATCAGTTATATTATGAGATATTGAGGCAAATACTAAAAAACCCCCTCTCCTCAGATCTTGCACGCAAATACAAAAGTACTAAATAGGCCAACAGGCGAAAATCAATTTTTAAGTGGTTAGGATCAATTCTTTTACTTCAAAACTTCAAAACTCATTATTCATTACTCAACCACCACAAGTAACTTTTGATAAAGATGCAAGATCTGAGCTCTCCCCCTCTCCAGAAATGATATAACTAAACTATGCCAGACTATCCCAGAAGACTCATTGAAGTAGACCTACCCATTAAACGCATATCAGCCCATTCACGGCGAGAAAAATCAATTCGCCACGGACATATATCAACACTGCATATATGGTGGGCCAGAAGACCATTAGCCGCTTGTAGGGCCGTGATTTGTGCTGCCTTGTGGTTAGCCTGTAGGTTGGGTTGAGGTCACGAAACCCAACACTATAAAAGTAGTAGCCTGTAGGTTGGGTTGAGGTCACGAAACCCAACACTATAAAAGTAGTAGCCTGTAGGTTGGGTTGAGGTCACGAAACCCAACACTATAAAAGTAGTTATAGTTGTAGTTGTAAAGTCTGTTAGGGCGAAGCCCGTAACGCACCATCATGAGTTTTGAAGTAATGAGTTTTGAAGTCTTGAAGTAATAAGTAATATCAAGTCCGTTTAATCAGTTATATTATGAGATATTGATGCAAATACTGAAAAACCCCCTCTCCAGAAATGTCTAACTAAACTATGCCAGACTACCCCAGAAGACTAATTGAAGTAGACCTACCCATTAAACGCATATCAGCCCATTCACGGCGAGAAAAATCAATTCGCCACGGACATATATCAACACTGCATATATGGTGGGCCAGAAGACCATTAGCCGCTTGTAGGGCCGTGATTTGTGCTGCCTTGTGGTTAGACCCAGGGGATGATAAATGCCCTGAATCTTTTCGCCAAACTGCCAGAGAATTAATGCTCAAATGGTCAAATACTGAGCGACTCAATCTACTTAGTCCAGAGAGTTATCAAAGATTTATTCGTATTCAAAAAGACCCAAGTATATTAGATAATCATGAACAACAAAGAGGCGCTTTACTAGACTTTATCGCTGATTTTGCTAATTGGGACAATTCAACCAATAGAGAATATTTAGAAACCAGTAGAATTTTAACACAAGCCGCCCATGAGGCTAATGGGGGAATACCAGAGACCAAACCCCTAGTAGTAGACCCTTTTGCCGGAGGGGGTTCAATACCCTTAGAAGCTTTGAGAGTAGGCGCTGATGCCTTCGCCTCTGACTTGAATCCCGTGGCCGTTTTACTCAACAAGGTGGTTTTAGAATATATCCCTAAATATGGGCAAAAGTTAGCAGATGAGGTGCGTAAATGGGGAGAATGGGTTAAAAAAGAGGCAGAAAAAGAGTTAGGTCAATTTTACCCAAAAGATGAAGATGGCAGTACACCTATAGCCTATCTTTGGGCAAGAACAATTATTTCTGAAGCCCCAGATGATGGCACGGGTATTCCTGTAGAAGTGCCTTTAATGCGTAGTCTGTGGTTAGCTAAGAAAAACAAGAGAAATAGGGCTCTAAGATGGGTGAGAGATGAGAAAAGACAGGTAAAAACCGAGACGGTTGAGGTTACTTATGCTGATGGGGTAACTCGTAAGGTGAGAAGACCTCTTTTAGAGATATTTGAACCCAAAAGTGCCAAGGAAGTTGAAAATGGTACAGTAGCTAGGGGTTCGGCTACATGTCCAGTGACTGGGTTTACTACTCCGGTTGCTTCAGTAAGAAAGCAGTTAAAACCCAGAAGAGGTGGTGCTGATGATGCCCGGCTTTTTTGCGTGGTAACTACTCGTGAAAGTGAGAAGGGTCGGTTTTATCGGTTGCCTAATAATAGGGATAAAGATGCTATTGTTGCGGCTAAGGAGGAGTTAGAGAGGAGAAAAGCGGCCCATCAGGGGGAATTGAGTTTAGTTCCTGATGAACATGTACCACCTAACAGTAGAAGTTTTCGCTTAGAACTCTATGGTATTTATAGATTTGAAAATATATTTACATCTCGTCAAGCTCTAGCATTAACAACTTTAGTAAAATTAGTTAATAATGTTGAGGGTAAAGTAGATAGGTTTGACGAGCAAGGTTTAGTGAATGCTGTACAGTGTTGTTTAGCTTTGATAGTTGATAGACTAGCTAACACATTAACTTCCTTATCTCGTTGGAATACTGTTGGTGAAAAAATAGAGGGAATTTTCGCCAGACAAGCTATTCCTATGGTTTGGGATATAGCTGAAGCTATGTTTTTTTCTAGGTCAACAGGGTCAATGGACGGTGCAATAAATTGGGTTTATGGAATATGTGATAGTAATTGCATTATTAATAATACAGGACAGACTCAACAAGCAGACGCAACCTTACACCCCCTTCCTGATGACTTCATACAAGCATTTATCTCAGACCCTCCATACTATGATGCAATTGAATATTCTGATTTATCGGACTTTTTTTACGTCTGGTTGAAGCGAAGTTTACCTTCATCTCTTAAAGTGTCTTTTAAAGATGAATTAACACCTAAAGAAGGCGAATGTATTGTTTCACCTCATCGTAATCAAGATAAAGTTTATTTTGAAAAAAATATGGCAAAAGCCATGGGAGAGGGATGTAGAATTCTCTCCCCAAATGGTATCGGCACAATTGTATTTGCCCATAAATCAACATCAGGTTGGGAAACTATGCTTCAAGCCCTGGTAGATGCAGGTTGGACTATAACTGCATCATGGGCAATAGATACTGAAATGGGTTCAAGAATAAATGCCATGGATTCTGCCGCCCTCGCCTCATCAATCCACCTAGTCTGTCGCCCTCGCACCAAAAACCAAATCGGCGATTGGAGAGATGTACTCCAAGAACTACCTATTTGTATTCATGAATGGATGCCACGCCTTGCATCAGAAGGAATAGTAGGTGCCGATGCTATTTTTGCCTGTTTAGGACCTGCTTTAGAAATCTTCTCCCGCTATGACAGTGTAGAAAAAGCCTCTGGTGAAATAGTCACTCTCAAAGACTATCTAGAAAACCTGTGGGCTGCTGTATCTCAAGAAGCCTTGCGAATGATTTTCAAAGATGCCGATACATCATCTCTAGAATCAGATGCCAGACTTACAGCTATGTGGCTTTGGACTTTATCAACTGAAGCTGGGGATAACAACCATACGGAGGTAGAAGCAGAAGCAGATGAAGATGAATCCACCTCCAAAGCAGCTAACACAGGCTTTGTTTTAGAATACGATTCTGTAAGAAAAATCGCCCAAGGCTTAGGGGTTAACTTAGAAAACCTCAATACCCTAGTAGAGATTAAGGGAAACAAAGCCAGACTTTTACCTGTATTAGAAAGGTCAAAAGCATTACTAGATAAAAAGCGGTGCGACCCCGCGGAGGAAACCTCCGCAAGGAAACGCGCACCAAGACATGATTTAGACTCTCTTAAAACTCCCAAAAAAAGAAAAACCAAAAAGAATAAGAATGTACAAATATCCTTATTCCCGGAAGAAGAACAAAAGATTACTCAAAACAGGGATGATTCAACTATAGAGAATATAGGGAAAACTGTTTTAGACCGTATCCACCAATCAATGCTTCTGTTTACCGCAGGGAGAAGCGATGCTTTAAAAACCTTCTTAGTAGATGATGGGGTAGGAGATGACCAGCGATTTTGGACCTTAGCTCAATCTCTATCAGCATTGTACCCTAATGGGACTAGTGAGAAACGGTGGATAGATGGGGTATTAGCGAAGAAAAAAGGACTGGGATTTTAAGTAATACTTGTAGGGTGCGTTCAGGAAATGTAACGCACAAGTTATAGCCATGAGCGTTGTAGTGTTAACAATATTTATATTTACAGATCCCCCCTTCCCCCCTTAACAAGGGGGGCTTTTCATGATAATAACTGTTAACATCTATTTGGTCATTGCTATAATTATTTTGTGAACACAAACAGCTTTGGTGCGTTACGCGCTTCTTACTCATTACTCATTACTCATTACTCATGTTTGTTGGGTTATCTCTGCCCAACCTACAGGCTACAGGCTACTGGCTTCTTACTCATTACTCATTACTCATTACTCATTACTCATCTAGGTGCGTTACGCGCTTCGCACGCTTCACACCCTACAATATTACTTAAATAGCCCCCCTTTGTAAGGGGGGTTGGGGGGATCATTCTTTCACCAGTAAATTGTTGGGTTATCTCCCTGCCCAACCTACAGGCTACTGGCTTCTTACTCATTACTCATTACTCATTACTCATTACTCAACTAACGGTGCGTTACGGGCTTCGCCCTAACACACCCTACAACTACCTTCTTACTTCAAAACTCATTACTCCTTACTCATTACTCATCATGTTGGGTTATCTCCCTGCCCAACCTACAGGCTACGTACAGGCTACCTTCTTACTCATTACTTATTACTCGTTACTCATTACTCAACTAACGGTGCGTTACGCGCGAAGCGCTAACACACCCTACTACTACTTTGCTATAAAATATATTTAGAGAAAATACAGCAAAAAGTGTAAATTAAATCATAGTTTACACTATAAACGAAAGGGCGATCGCCAAAAACCATTATCAAAAATAAAAGTATAAATAACAGAAACTATAGATATTAATAATTAATTCCACTTTATGAAACTCACTCCCTGGTACCAAATAGAAAGTTTAACCCCTAGAGAAGATTTAAGACTAGGAAAACCGCTTGATGCTTCTGAATTTGCGGTACATTTAGACCAAGTAAGGAACAATCAAGCCCCAGATGACTACCAAAACCCTCAACGCTTCTTTGAACGAACATTTTTAACTAAATATCTTCTAGAACTTTCCTCCCAAGTAGTAAGAAGACTATCTGGAATTAAAGTAGGAACAAATGCTGTATTTAACCTCTCAACTCAATTTGGAGGAGGTAAAACCCACAGCTTAACCCTACTCTACCATTTAGCTAAAGAAGGCTCTAAAGCTAATCACTATCTAGGTGTTAAAAAGATTTTAGACCAAGCAGAAGTAACCACTGTGCCAGAAGCAGCAGTAGCAGTATTTGTAGGTACTGAATTTGACTCTCTAGATGGGCGTGGGGGTAATGATGGAACACCTCATAGAAAAACACCTTGGGGGGAAATTGCTTTTCAATTAGGGGGAGAAGCAGCCTATCAAATAGTCAAACAACACGACCAAGAATTTATGGTTCCTGGAGGAGATGTAATTCGTAAATTCTTACCCAAGGATAAACCCTGTTTAATCCTAGTTGACGAAGTAATTAACTATATCTCTCGTTCTCGTAAAAAAGGATATAACAATCTACTATATAACTTCCTGCAATCACTCTCAGAAACCGCTAGAGGTGTAGATAATCTGGTTTTAGTCATTTCTATTCCAGCATCTGAAATAGAATATACCCCCGATGATGAAGAGGATGAGCAACGATTTAAAAAGATGCTAGACCGTGTAGGTAAAGCGATTATGCTTTCTGCCGAGTCAGAAACAGCAGAAATTATTCGTAGACGCTTATTTGAATGGGATACCCAAGCAGTAGCCGCTGATGGGAAAATTTTAATCTTCAATCAAGCAAGAAAAACTTGTAAAGCATACTCCGATTGGATGTTAGAAAATCGCACCTCTCTACCCAGTTGGTTTCCTATAGATAACGCGGAGGAAGCTTTTATCGCTACTTACCCTTTTCACCCCACAGTTTTATCAGTATTTGAACGAAAATGGCAAGCTTTACCCCGTTTTCAACGCACTAGGGGAATTCTGAGACTATTAGCCTTATGGGTGGCTAAAGCCTATAAAGAAGGCTATGAAGGGCAAAATAAAGACCCCTTAATCGCCCTTGGAACTGCCCCTTTAGATGATTCTCTCTTTAGAGTAGCCACTTTTGAACAACTAGGTACAGACAAACTAGAAGCCGCAGTTATTACCGATATTTGTGGCCGAAAAGATGCCCACGCCATCAAGTTAGATAAAGATGCCATTCCTGAGATTAAAAAGGCCAAACTACACAAAAAAGTAGCAACTACTATCTTTTTTGAATCCAATGGGGGGCAAACCAAAAATAACGCCACCCTGCCTGAGATACGTCTAGCTTTAGGAGAACCTGAATCAGAAATAGCTAATATTGAAACTGTTTTAGAAAGCTTGCGGACTAATTGTTATTATTTAGCGGTTAATCAAAATAGTTATCGTTTTAACACTTACCCCAATCTAAATAAAATCTTAGCAGATCGCAAAGCTAGTATCCAAGAGGATAGAATCGCTAAACGAGTTGAAGAAGAAATCAAAAAAGTATTTAAGAGTGAATCAGGTATTCATATTGTCTACTTCCCGGAAAACTCCAGCAATATCCCCAATCAACCTATTATTACCCTAGCTGTACTAAATCCAGAATATTCCAGTCAAGAAGATTATACTCTACAACTAATTGAGACTATGATTAGAGAATCTGGCTCACAAGCTAGAACCTATAAAAGTGCCCTTATATTCTCCTATGTAGATACAGAACAGAAACTTAGAGAGGATGCGAGAAAATTATTAGCTTGGGAAGATATTCAAAATGAAGAAACTAAGCTTGATGAAGAACAAACCAAACAGCTAAAAGAGAATCTGATGAAAGCAGACAGGGATTTAAAAGAAACCGTTTGGCGTTCTTATAAAAACCTTTGTTATCTAAGTAAAGATAATAGCTTGAGAGAAGTTGATTTAGGCTTAATTACCTCTAGTCAAGCTAAATCTCTAGTGAGATTATTCATCAATCACCTCAGAAGAGAAGGTGAGATTGAACAATCAATTAACCCTAACTTTCTCATGAGAAATTGGTCTCCTGCTTTTACTGAGTGGAGTACAAAAGCGATTAGAGATACTTTTTTTGCTTCGCCTCAATTTCCCAAACTCTTATCTGGTGACTCTATTAAAGATACCATCGCCCGTGGGGTAAGTACTGGAATTTTCGGCTATGTAGGTAAAGTTGGGGATAAATATAAACCATTTATTTTTAAAACCAGCCTTACCCCATCAGAGGTAGAAATCTCAGAGGATATGTATATTATTAAAGCTGAAGATGCAGAAAGCTATCAGCAAAGAATCACAGAACCCCCAAAATTAACTACCCTAGTTATTACCCCTACTAACGTCAGTCTTCAACCCAATAGTAAACAAGCATTTTCTGTGGAAGGAAAAGACCAATATGGGGAGAAAATCGACACAGGGACAATTACTTGGTCTGCTTCAGGGGGTGAAATTGACTCTCAAGGGTTACTTACAGCAGGAGAAGCGAATGGTAATTATTTCATTTCAGCATCTAGCCAAGGTGTGGAAACAAAAGCTACTTTTTCCATAGTAGTTGATAACCCTAATCCTACTAACCCCACCGCCACTACTAAAGTCGCTGAAGGTACTCAAACATATACAGTTGATTCCCCCCAAGAGGTTGAAATAAATTGGCAAGGAGAAGTCCCCGCCCAAAAATGGATGCAACTTTACACCAAGGTACTTTCCAAGTTTTCCTCTAAAAAAGATGTAAAGCTTACTATGGAAATCAAGTTTACCGTTGAAGGAAATATTAGCGAACAAGAGAAGAATGAAACTAAATCAGCTTTACAGGAGTTAGGTTTAGATGATGAATTCTTTTACTCATAACTCATTACTTCAAGACTTTAAGACTCATTATTCATCCACCACAAGTAAATGAGTGATAAAGAGGTAGTCAGATGAGTTTTGAAGTAATGAGTTTTGAAGTAATGAGTTTTGAAGGTAGCCTGTAGCCTGTAGGTTGGGTTGAGGTCACGAAACCCAACAGTATAAAAGTAGTTGTAGTTGTAGGGTGTGTTAGGGCGAAGCCCGTAACGCACCGCTAGATGAGTTTTGAAGTAA
>NZ_JALKVM010000307.1:0-8357 GCF_057440575.1 Johannesbaptistia floridana | reverse complement strand
CATCAAGGCTTGCGCCCACATCAAGGCTTGCGCCCACATCAAGGCTTGCGCCCATTGTATAGTATACAAATACAGATACTTCCTTGTCTACTTTCCCTCCTTGTCTACCTTGTCTTACTTTTACTACAAGCTCTTGGTAAAAAACCTACCCTTGTGAGGCTCCCCCACCTAGGGTTGATTTTCTAAAAACTGTTTTGCCATTTGAGGACGTCCCCAGATGACCTGTTCTTTCTTATAGATAGCCATACCTGGTTGAGCGCCTTTTGGTTTATATACGTGCTTAGGTTTAGTGTATACCACTGGGGCTTGATCGCTTTCACGAGCTTTACTATAATAAGCGGTTAAATCGGCGGTAAATTGTAAATCACTCTCACTAGCGACACTACCTGGTTCTAAGCGTAACAAGGCATGACTGCCAGGAATTTCTTGAGTATGAAACCACAAATCATAATCTCCAGCGACACGAAAGGTTAACTGTTCATTTTGACGGTTATTTCTACCAATCCAGAGTTGAAATCCTGAGGGGGTAGTGTAACGTAATGGTTCAAATTCTGACTCTTGAGGAGAATTAGATGGTTGATTAGATTTAAGATATTTTTGTTCAATCAACTCCTCTCTAATTCCCTCTATAGCAACTAAATCGGCTAGGGTTTGATATTTTTCTAGTTGAGAGACAGTAACCAATACTTGCTCTAAATAATCCATTTCTGCCATAGTTTCTTGCCAAAGAGGGGTAACAGCATTGGTGGCGCGTTTAAGTTTCTGATGTTTTTTGTATAGAGTTTGAGCATTTTGTACAGCATTTTTTTCAGGATTGAGAGTAATTTTAACTGGTGCTTGGGTGGTAAAGTCAGCTAAGGTAATTTCCTTCATTCCAGGCTGCCATTTATGTAAATTAGCCATCAGTAAGTCAGCTAAATAGCGGTATTCATCAGCGCCTTCTGCTTCTAGGATTTTGCGAGCGAAGTTTTCCCCTTTGGTTTTGAGTTTACCTAGAATATTAGTAAGCTTTTGCTGTAGTTGCTGTTTTTTTTGTTGAAAGCTTTGGTGATTAAGTTGTTCAGTATAATAAGTATTGAGCAAATGATGAATATCTGGTTCTGGTTTAACCAGATTCCAACCTAAAACCGTGTATCCTCCTTTTTGCCAACCTGGTGTAAAAGATTTGGTCTCTAAAATAGTTAACCATTCTTGCCAAGCTTGAAATAGTCCCTCCCATTGGACAGGGGATAACTCTGCTGTAGACTGTTTAGGATTAATTTCGGCTTTTTTGAGGAGAGATTTAACTAAATTGGGACTCAAACCCCGATATACTTTGATTAATTGACGAGAAATTTCTTCTGGGATTAAGGCTACTCTTTTTTGCCAACTTTCCTTTGATTCTGATAAATTAGGAGCATCCGCAGTTAGGGGAGGTGGTAATTCGTATTTTTGACCAGTTTGCAAGGGGCGTAAACTGGATTGACTTTGGTTGACTTGGTGAGCAACAGTGATTATTTGTCCCTTTGCTGTAGCAAGAATGACATTACTGTATTTTGACATGACTTCTACATATAGATGCCAAGTGGGAATTTCTCCAGGACGTTTAGCAAATTGTAAATCTACAACTCTCTCCCAAGGCTTAATTATTTCGATTTGAGTTAAAGCGAAGCCTTTTAATTGGTGTCGCAATTGGTCACTAAAGGTAAAAGTATCAGGAATACGTGGTGGGGGATCATCTAGACAAATTCTCGCCCCTTGAGGATGCCAAGCGAGAGTTAACCACCCTCTTTTTTTCAGGGTGCGTAAAGCTAAGGAAATGGTAAAGGTATCGCGCTGATAAACTTGTTCTATTCTTGCTGGTAACCAATCAGCGTGAAGCTGAGAACATACAGCGATTAAGGTTGTATAATCAACAGGCTGCATAAACAATTATTTCTCAACTAGATTTGCGGTAAAAAGATGACTATTTTGATTTTAGCGTTGTAATCCTTGGTTTTTCGAGATAATATGGGAAATATATACTTAGTTCGACAATTTAATTCATAATTAACCTTATTTTATTTTATGGAAATACAACTACTTAACATAGGATTTGGGAATATAGTATCTGCCAATAGAATAGTTGCTATTGTAAGTCCAGAATCAGCTCCCATTAAACGAATTATTACTGAGGCCAGGGAACAAGGTAAACTTATAGATGCAACCTACGGAAGGAGAACTAGAGCGGTAATTATTACTGACTCAAGCCATATAATATTATCAGCGATTCAACCTGAAACAGTAGCACATAGATTCGTAGCACAAAAGGAACCTTAGAACAACTAAAATTTCTAAGCAGAACTAAAAATGAGGACTAAAGGCAAATTGATAGTGATTACAGGCCCAAGCGGTGTAGGCAAAGGAACTCTATTAAGAGAATTAGTCAAACGCCATCCAGAACTATATTTATCTGTGTCGGCGACGACGCGATCGCCTCGTCCTGGGGAAACCAATGGTAAAAACTATCATTTCGTCACTATTGAAGAGTTTCAAGAGATGATAGGGAATCAAGACCTCTTAGAGTGGGCAGAATACGCAGGTAACTACTACGGTACTCCTCGGGCTGCGGTGGAGAATCAACTAAAACAAGGTCGCTGGGTTATTCTGGAAATTGAATTAGTTGGTGCTCGTCAAATTAAAAACAATGCCCATGATACTCTTTTTATCTTTATTTTACCACCTTCTTGGTCAGAATTAGAACAGAGGTTAAGAAATAGAGCTGATGTGTCAGAATCTGCCATGAAAAAGCGTCTGGAAAAAGCAGCGATTGAAATGCAATCTGTAGATGAGTTTGATTATCAAATCGTCAACGGTGAATTAGACAAAGCTGTTGCAGAAATCGAACAAGCTATTTTTTCCTGAATCTTTTATAGGGAATAGGGAGCTTTGGGAGATGGATTCTTGGGGATTAGTTTATATGTAGCATAGTATACCTAGTCTACTAATCGTTACAATCAAAAGAACAGTTAATTTAAATAAAGTAAAATGATACCTACCGTAATCGAAACCTCCGGCCGTGGAGAACGTGCCTTTGACATATACTCTCGTCTATTGCGCGAGAGAATTGTTTTCTTAGGACAAGAAGTTGACGATGATATAGCGAATCTAATTGTGGCTCAATTACTATTTTTAGAAGCAGAAGACCCAGAAAAAGATATATACCTATATATCAATTCTCCTGGGGGCTCAGTTTCTGCGGGTTTAGGGATATTTGATACCATGAATCAAGTCCGCCCCGATGTTTCTACTATATGTTATGGTTTAGCCGCTAGTATGGGTGCTTTTTTACTAAGTGGAGGTGCCCCAGGAAAAAGGATGAGCTTACCTAATTCGCGCATTATGATTCACCAACCATTAGGTGGTGCCCAAGGGCAAGCGGCTGATATCGCCATCCAAGCCCAACAAATTCTCTATATTAAGAAAAAACTCAATCTCTACTTAGCTCACCATACAAAACAACCTCTAGAGAAAATTGAAGAAGATACTGAAAGAGATTTCTTCATGTCTGCGGCAGAATCAAAAGAATACGGTATAATCGACCAAGTAATTCAAAACCGTCCTTCTGCAACTAAACCTCCTGTGCCCACAGCATAAGATATCAGTTGAAATATTACCATTAGTAGGGTGCGTTAACCTGCGTGTAACGCACCGTTAGATGAGTAATGAGTAATAAGTAATGAGTAATGAGTAAGAAGGTAACCTGTAGGTTAGGCCCTTGGTCACTACACCCAACAAACATGAGTAATGAGTAATGAGTAATAAGTAATGAGTTTTGAAGGTAGCCTGTACTTAGACCAAAGCACCAGTGCAATTGTACTAAATAGGCCAACAGGCGAGAATCAATTTTTAAAATCCCCATCTATGCCGACCTCCTGCCTCCGTGCCTCGGTGCCTCCTGCCTCCTTTTAAGGGGTTAGGATCAATTCTTTAACTCATTACTTCAAGACTTCAAAACTCATTATTCATCCACTTCTGAAGACGAGATAATTAACTGTGCGTTATACTTGACATTATGCACCATACATCTACATCTGCTGCCTGCTTTTTTATAAGTAATAATGTAAGATATGAAATAAATTCCACTATAATTAGATAATATGAATTCTAACAGCCCTAAGCTATCCGAAGCAGAGCTTTTAGATGCTTTGAAAAAGCTGACTCCTTCTCAATTTGAGAAACTGATATTTAAATTAAACGTTTCCGCAGAGTATCTGCCTGGTTCAGATAAGTCTCCAACCGAAAGGGCGATCTCTCTCAAAGAGATCTCGCTCCTAGGCGAGTGCGCACTTATTCGACTGGTTAAATCCCCTGGAGGAGTGGGAATAGAGGGTTTAGAGAGAGTTTTCAGAGAGAATTTTTCTCCAAGCAATTTAGAACCTAAACCTAAACCAGAAGCAGAACATCAAAAATATATAGAAACATTGACTCAATTCCTTGAGTGGATGGCGCAATTAATCATTCGTCGTAACTGGTTTACTTTGTTAATAGGAGTTGCCATAATTCTCATTCTCTTTTTAACTCCAGGTGGTGTTGTACCTAAGCTTTTGGATTCTGCATTCAGTGGGAAATTGCCTGATTGGTATCCAATAGCTTTTTGGCCTATTTTGATAGGGGTTATCTTAATTGCTTTATTGGTAGCTAGGCGAGGTAATAATCGTGATTCTCGTTACTTACTGGGATGGCGAGAGATTCGTCTAATTAAAAAACAAAAACCCTATTTAATTTGGGGAAATAATCGGCGTGAAAAGGAACAATTACTCAAATTAAGCCAACGTCGGATTTATAAATGGTTAGGATTGATGATCTCTATAGTCATGGTTATTTTAATGGGTTTTACCTGGCTACAATTATACCCTCAGGGACAAATACAAAGAGTGCGTTGGGGCATCAGTAATCCCCTAACAACTCCTCTAAATAGAGTTGGGGATCCAGTAGCTTCAGAAGCTGCCTTGGCAATTGCCAAAGAGGGAGACTGGCAAAAAGCTTTTAAACTCCTGGAAAATCCTGTGCAGAATAATCAAGCTAAAGCTGACTTTGTAGAGGAATTTACAAATATTGTTTCTCGACAAAACAAAAATCAGGTTGAACAAAAACTCCAAAAGTCTCTAAAAATTGTTAAAACTATCAATGACCCCTACTCCCAAAGCCAAGCTCTCACGGCGATAGCCTCGGCCTACATAGAACTAGAAGAGACAGAAGCAGCAGTGAAAGTCTTAGAAGAGGCTTTAACTATTGTTAAAACTATCAATTACCCCAACTTCCAAAGCGAAGCTCTCAGGGAGATCGCCTCGGCCTACATAGAACTAGAAGAGACAGAAGCAGCAGTGAAAGTCTTAGAAGAGGCTTTAACTATTGTTAAAACTATCAATGACCCCTACTACCAAAGCGAAGCTCTCAGGGCGATCGCCTCGGCCTACATAGAACTAGAAGAGACAGAAGCGGCAGTGAAAGTCTTAGAAGAGGCTTTAACTATTGTTAAAACTATCAATGACCCCTACTACCAAAGCGAAGCTCTCAGGGCGATCGCCTCGGCCGTAAGTGAACTAGAAGACACAGAAGCGGCAGTGAAAGTCTTAGAAGAGGCTTTAACTATTGTTAAAACTATCAATGACCCCTACTACCAAAGCGAAGCTCTCAGGGCGATCGCCTCGGCCGTAAGTGAACTAGAAGACACAGAAGCGGCAGTGAAAGTCTTAGAAGAGGCTTTAACTATTGTTAAAACTATCAATGACCCCAACGACCAAAGCTATGCTCTCACGGAGATCGCCTCGGCCGTCAGTGAACTAGAAGAGACAGAAGCAGCAGTGAAAGTCTTAGAAAAGGCTTTGACTATTGTTGAAACTATCAATGACTACGACTACCAAAGCTATGCTCTCACGGTGATCGCCTCGGCCGTCAGTGAACTAGAAGAGACAGAAGCAGCAGTGAAAGTCTTAGAAAAGGCTTTGACTATTGTTGAAACTATCAATGACCCCTTCTTCCAAAGCTATGCTCTCACGGCGATAGCCTCGGCCTACATAGAACTAGAAGACACAGAAGCAGCAGTGAAAGTCTTAGAAGAGGCTTTAACTATTGTTAAAACTATCAATAACCCCGACTACCAAAGCTATGCTCTCACGGCGATAGCCTCGGCCTACATAGAACTAGAAGAGACAGAAGCAGCAGTGAAAGTCTTAGAAGAGGCTTTCACTATTGTTAAAACTATCAATGACTACGACTACCAAAGCGAAGCTCTCACGGCGATAGCCTCGGCCTACATAGAACTAGAAGAGACAGAAGCAGCAGTGAAAGTCTTAGAAGAGGCTTTCACTATTGTTAAAACTATCAATGACTACGACTACCAAAGCGAAGCTCTCACGGCGATAGCCTCGGCCTACATAGAACTAGAAGAGACAGAAGCAGCAGTGAAAGTTTTAGAAGAGGCTTTAACTATTGTTAAAACTATCAATGACCCCTACGACCAAAGCGAAGCTCTCACGGCGATAGCCTCGGCCGTCAGTGAACTAGAAGAGACAGAAGCAGCAGTGAAAGTTTTAGAAGAGGCTTTAACTATTGTTAAAACTATCAATGACCCCTACTCCCAAAGCCAAGCTCTCACGGCGATAGCCTCGGCCTACATAGAACTAGAAGACACAGAAGCAGCAGTGAAAGTCTTAGAAGAGGCTTTAACTATTGTTAAAACTATCAATAACCCCGAGTACCAAAGCGAAGCTCTCACGGCGATAGCCTCGGCCTACAGAGAACTAGAAGAGACAGAAGCGGCAGTGAAAGTCTTAGAAGAGGCTTTCACTATTGTTAAAACTATCAATGACCCCAGAAACCAAAGCGAAGCTCTCACGGCGATAGCCTCGGCCGTCAGTGAACTAGAAGAGACAGAAGCAGCAGTGAAAGTCTTAGAAGAGGCTTTAACTATTGTTAAAACTATCAATAACCCCGAGTACCAAAGGTGAGGAGAGGGGGAGAGGGGGAGAGTATGAGTATGAGTAGGAGTAGGGTGTGTTAGGGCGAAGCCCGTAACGCACCAAATTATGTCAGTAGCCTGTAGGTTGGGCCCTTGGTCACTACACCCAACAAACATGAGTAATGAGTAATGAGTAATAAGTAATGAGTTTTGAAGGTAGCCTGTACTTAGACCAAAGCACCAGTGCAATTGTACTAAATAGGCCAACAGGCGAGAATCAATTTTTATAGCAAGCTCGCCAATAGATGTTGACAAAAATGATGAAAAGCCCCCCTTAGTAAGGGGGGAAGGGGGGAAAAGTTAGTGATAAATGTTGTTAACACCACTGCGGTCACTGCTATAAAATCCCCATCTATGCCGACCTCCTGCCTCCGTGCCTCGGTGCCTCCTGCCTCCTTTTAAGGGGTTAGGATCAATTCTTTAACTCATTACTTCAAGACTTCAAAACTCATTATTCATCCACTTCTGAAGACGAGATAATTAACTGTGCGTTATACTTGACATTATGCACCATACATCTACATCTGCTGCCTGCTTTTTTATAAGTAATAATGTAAGATATGAAATAAATTCCACTATAATTAGATAAGATGAATTCTAACAGCCCTAAGCTATCTGAAGCAGAGCTTTTAGATGCTTTGGAAAAGCTGACTCCACCTCAATTTGAGGAACTGATATTTAAATCAAACGTTTCCACAGAGTATCTGCCTGGTTCAAATAAGTCTCCAACCGAAAGGGCGATCGCACTTATTCAACTGGTTAAATCCCCTGGAGGAGTGGGATTAGAGGGTTTAGAGAGAGTTTTCAGAGAGAATTTTTCTCCAAGCAATTTAGAACCTAAACCTAAACCAGAAGCAGAACATCAAAAATATATAGAAACATTGACTCAATTCCTTGAGTGGATGGCGCAATTAATCATTCGTCGTAACTGGTTTACTTTGTTAATAGGAGTTGCCATAATTCTCATTCTCTTTTTAACTCCAGGTGGTGTTGTACCTAAGCTTTTGGATTCTGCATTCAGTGGGAAATTGCCTGATTGGTATCCAGTAGCTTTTTGGCCTATTTTGATAGGGGTTATCTTAATTGCTTTATTGGTAGCTATAGGCACTATGCCTACTGTTGAACCACCTCCTCAATTGGTTGAACGCACGGCAATTAAAGGATTACGCCCTTTTACCACAAAAGATGCAGAGATTTTTAAACGTTTACAGAGGGAAGATTTACTACAAGAATGTATGGGGACAATACCTGATCCCGGTTTTCGTTTAGGTATTTTAATGGGGCTAAATACAGTTGAAAAATATTTACTCATTACTGCTTAAACTTGCTCATTTGATTAGCTAAATAGCCATAATGGGTAAGTTTTAGTTGGTTG
>NZ_JALKVM010000306.1:0-1460 GCF_057440575.1 Johannesbaptistia floridana | reverse complement strand
AGAGGGTAGAAATAATATTTTGTATCCCTGGTGTAGATTCTGGTTGATTAGTCATATTTCAATCCTTTCTCTGTAATAATCTTAATTTCTCGTCCCTGATGATAGCGATCGCGCTTATTGGTTATTATATTTCATAAGTAATTTTGTGGTTAAAGATGCTTTTTTATCTTAGATTAATCGCCTAAAAACCGCAACAAAGTTTGATAGTCTGTAAGATCATCCCAAGGGGCAACAAAAATAAACCTATTGTATTTGTTAATAGCGGCTTTTCGCCTTTGGACTGAAATCAAAGAAGAGCTAGAAGAAAAAGACTTTTATCACCAAAGTTGACTAAAACATCAATAAAACAGTGATCAGAATTATTTATGAAGATGGGTAGCTTGAATTTGCTGGTTGGTTACAATCGTTTTCTACTCAAATACAGTACCAGTTAGTAGCAATAGTTACTAATTTCTATTGATCATTAGCCGTGAGATATAACTATTTAACTAAGTAAAAATGAAAAAGTAGGTAATTGCTGACTTACTTGTAGTACTAACAATTAACTTGACAATACCGAAAAAGGATATAATAGTTAATATTAATAAAAAATTAATCTAATATTCTGCTTTCACATTAAGAGATTTTATCATGAAAACAATTAGTTTCAAAACTTATATAGGAGAAGACGGAATTCTACAAGTTTCTTTACCTCCTGAAATTAAAAATACCGATTTAGAAGTGACTTTAGTCTTTCAAACCATTCCTTTATCTAACAACCAAAAAGAAATCAGTCAAAAGGAATGGCAAAAAGGCTTTTTTGAGGAAGTTATTGGCGGTTGGGAAGGAGAAGAATTAGTGAGAGAAGCACAACCAGAATATGAGGAAAGAGAAGATTTATTGTGAATTACTTATTAGATACAAATGTTTGTATAAAATTACTGAATAATAGTAGTTTGGCAGTGACTAATGAGTTAAGGAAACATCAACCTGAAGAGATATATTTATGTACTATTGTACAGTTAGAATTATATTATGGTGCTTACAAAAGTCAAAGACAAGAACAAAATTTAGCAAAACTAGAGCGTTTTTGTAGGCAATTTACCATTCTGGACTTTGACCCAAAATCAGCTAAAATAGCGGGTCAAATACGCTCTCAGTTAAATCGTCTAGGGACGCCCATTGGGGGTTATGATTTACAAATTGCTGCTATTGCAATCGAAATCCGATTTAATCTTAATTACTCATAATATTAAAGAGTTTAGTCGTATTGACCATTTAAAATATCAAGATTGGGAGATTTGAGGGTTCTGTTGCAAAAAATATAAGTTGCCTTGGTAACATGTTAAAATATAGGAGCGTGACGGCTTTATTTAACGTAATTGATGAATCCAAAACAACCTTTCAAGTGGCGACATTTCCAAAAGGTTATTATATTTCATAAGTAATTTTGCAGGTCAAGATGCTTTTTTATCTTGGAT
>NZ_JALKVM010000305.1:0-8459 GCF_057440575.1 Johannesbaptistia floridana | reverse complement strand
GCCTGGATATGGGCGCAAGCCTGGATATGGGCGCAAGCCTGGATATGGGCGCAAGTCTGGATATGGGCGCAAGCCTTGCGCCCCTACTACTAAATTAACTTTTTGATAAAGACTATTTCATAACATTTCATATCATGCCCACTCCTGAATGGATTCAAAGTAAAATCCAAGAAGTAAAACAACAGCACCTCACTGAATTAAATCTTAGTCTGAGTAATAATCCTTGGGATGACGATAAAAGAATCAATGAAATTCCTATAGAAATATATGATTTAACCCAGTTAGAGATACTAAACCTCAATGGGCATCGAATTCAAAATCTTCCTCAAGTCCTAAGCCAGTTAACTAATTTGCAAGAATTACACCTATTTGGCTCAGATTTAGAATTTAGCCAAATTGAGAACATAAGCTCACTTTTACCTAAATTAAATTACTTAGGAATTCGATGGCAAGAAAACTTTAAATCCTCTCTAAATTTTTTTAAATCATGGAAACAATTAGGCGTTGATTTAAGAGGGAATGAACTCAGCAGTCTGCCATCAGAAATTACTCACCTGACTAATTTAACCTCTCTTAATTTAAGTGAGAATCAACTCAGCAGTCTGCCATCAGAAATTACTCACCTGACTAATTTAACTTATCTTGATTTAAGTTGGAATCAACTCAGCAGTCTGCCATCAGAAATTACTCACCTGACTAATTTAACTTATCTTGATTTAAGTTGGAATCAACTCAGCAGTCTGCCATCAGAAATTACTCACCTGACTAATTTAACTTATCTTGATTTAAGTTGGAATCAACTCAGCAGTCTGCCATCAGAAATTACTCACCTGACTAATTTAACTTATCTTGATTTAAGTGAGAATCAACTCAGCAGTCTGCCAGCAGAATTTACTCAACTGACTAATTTAACTTATCTTGATTTAAGTAGTAATCAACTCAGCAGTCTGCCAGCAGAATTTTCTCAACTGACTAATTTAACCAACCTTGATTTAAGTTGGAATCAACTCAGCAGTCTCCCAGAAGAATTTTCTCAACTGACTAATTTAACCAACCTTGATTTAATTGAGAATAAACTCAGCAGTCTGCCATCAGAAATTACTCACCTGACTAATTTAACTTATCTTAATTTAAGTGAGAATCAACTCAGCAGTCTGCCAGCAGAATTTTCTCAACTGACTAATTTAACCAACCTTGATTTAAGTTTTAATCAACTCAGCAGTCTGCCAGCAGAATTTTCTCAACTGACTAATTTAACCAACCTTGATTTAAGTTGGAATCAACTCAGCAGTCTCCCAGAAGAATTTTCTCAACTGACTAATTTAACCAACCTTGATTTAATTGAGAATAAACTCAGCAGTCTGCCATCAGAAATTACTCACCTGACTAATTTAACTTATCTTGATTTAAGTGAGAATCAACTCAACAGTCTGCCAGCAGAATTTTCTCAACTGACTAATTTAACCAACCTTGATTTAAGTTTTAATCAACTCAGCAGTCTGCCAGAAGAATTTACTCACCTGACTAATTTAACTTATCTTGATTTAAGTAGTAATCAACTCAGCAGTCTGCCAGAAGAATTTACTCACCTGACTAATTTAACCACACTTGATTTAAGTGGGAATCCCCTAGAAAGTCCCCCTGTAGAGGTTTGCCAAAAGGGCATTGAAGCAATGAGAGAATACTTCCGAAAGCTTTAAGAAGAAGGCTATGACATAATCTACGAAGCGAAGGCTATTGTTGTGGGTGAAGGCGAATCAGGAAAAACTACCCTGGTTAAGAAGATTATCGACCCTAATTATCCTGTGCCTCAACCAGAAAACCCTACCCATGGAATTGGTAAGTGTGAATATAGTTTCCCTGTTGAGAATAATCAAAACTTTCGGATTAATTTTTGGGACTTTGGGGGACAAGAAATCTACCATCAAACTCATCAATTCTTTTTAACTAAACGTTCTCTGTATCTCCTAGTTTCCGATAGTAGAAAAGACCATATACATATAGATTATTGGTTAAACATTGTAGAACTTCTCAGTGATAGTAGTCCCCTGTTGGTTATCAAAAATCAGAAGAATAATCTACAAGTTGATATTGGGGATGAATCACAAATCAGAGGTCGTTTCGGAAAGATGATTAAAGAGATACTGGATACAGATTTAGCCAATCAAGAGAAATTGACACCAATTATCAAAGCTATTGAGTATTATATTCAGCAACTGCCTCAAGTTGGAATTAAAATCCCCAAATCATGGGCTAAGGTACGCAAAGCAATTGAAAAAGATAATCGCGATTATATAACCGTTGAAGAATACTTAAAAATCTGTGATGACAATGGATATACTCAAACAACAAAGTTAGAAAACCAAGAGCAAGGGCACTTCTTAATCAACTCAGTCAGACTTATCCTACTGAAACCAAGAAGGATAAGAAAATCTTTGCAGTAGAAGCGATGGATATTATTGAAAAAAATTCCTCATTAACTCAACGGTTACTAAGTGCTGCCAAAGCTGGAAGTTTAGGGGCGATTGAATCTATGCTTAACCATCCTGCGGCATCTTTTCTGATTGCTGCTATTGAAGATTTCAAGGAGGAGTAATACGCTCATCCGATTATGAAATGGTATTTATAAAGAAGCAGGGAGCTTCTGAGCAGGGAGCAGGGAGAGAAAGGCTTTCTGTGCTTTAGAGGAGATAGAAAAATAAGTACACTTTGAAAACCGGATTTGGTATAAGCATAATAAATGAGGGGCGCAAGCCTGGATATGGGCGCAAGCCTGGATATGGGCGCAAGCCTGGGGATGGGCGCAAGCCTGGGGATGGGCGCAAGCCTTGCGCCCCTACTTTGCACATCAATAGCGCTCGGATAAGAATCAAACATATTTATCTTGAGAGCATAATTGAAGACGTAAAACAACAAAATCTCACTCATCTTGATTTAACAGGGAATCAACTCAGGAGTCTGCCTTGAGAAATTACTTATAGCAATGAGCCAATAAGTAGGTCGGCAAAATTTAAGTGTAAAATGTGAAAATAGTCAAAATTAAGCGATCGCTATATACAGAGTTGATTACACCAATTCACAATTTATAAACTTTTTAATGTTTATTTATACCGACCTACTTAGATGTTGACAAAAATGATGAAAAGCCCCCCTTGGTAAGGGGGGTTGGGGGGAAAAGTTAGTGATCAATGTTGTTAACACCACTGCGGTCACTGCTATAACTGACTAATTTAACTTTTAGGCCAAGTTTTTGTTATTTCTAGGGAAAAAATAGCAGGGGATAGATTAAAAAAATTGGCTAATCTTTGAATATGTTTCTTATTTAATTCTCGTTTACCATTAAGAACATCAGAAACAATAGATTCAGTGTTAAAAATAGGAACAAGGTCTTTTTGTTTGAGCCCTCTTTCTGTAATCAAAACCTTAAGTAGTTCTACTCCATGAATATCAGGAATAAACTCTTGATTTTGTTCATATTGATAAATTAATGTTCCTAATACATCTAAATAATCTTGTTCATCTAGAGTTAATTCAGGTTTATCTAAAAGAGAATTAACTCTTTCTTGCATAATCTCTAACTGTTCATCTGACTTAATGGGACGAGGCGGAAACTGCTGTAACAGTTCTCTATAGCGGTCTTGGGTTTGCATAATATTAAAAGAATTAGAAAAATCTAGATAAAGTAAAATTGGACAAGTTTAAAATAATTAGATTAAAAGTTTTAGTTGATAGTTTAATAAAATTTTATTTGTTATACCATTTATCTTTTTTCCAGTTATTTTTATCATATTCAGAATGAGTTAATAAGTTTGTAGTAGGGCTTTAGCCCTATCACTGAGGGAGTGACAACAAGGTTAAAATAAATACAGGTGTTAGGTTTAGCGGTTTTAGGTTCTTTTAAAATGAATTTTAAGTAATTTGTTCCCTCACAATCTTTCGGACTAAAGTCCAACTACGAACCTCATTGTGCCAAAATAGCAATATATGTAGTTTGGAGTTGTGAAGATGGAAAATTCAGCAATATCTCCTGTATTTGCCATTTCGTTCTTACTGTTTTTGATACTGGTAACAAATACTGTTATTTTTACCAATTTACGAAATATACGCAAAAAAAAGACTAAACAAAAACGTCGAGAATTTTTAAGAAACTACCAATTTACAGAAGCATTAAGAAATAAATTAGCCCAAAAACATCCTCAATTAGATAGTCAGCAACAAGATTTAGTATTTTCTACCTTAAAAGAATATTTTTGTCTGTGTCAAAAAGCTAAAAACAAAATGGTAGCAATGCCTTCTCAGATAGTAGATGATGCTTGGCATGAATTTATTCTGTTTACTAGAGAATATCAGGAGTTTTGCGATCGCGCCTTTGGGGAATACCTACATCATACCCTTACCAAGGGGGGCTTTTCATCATTTTTGTCAACATCTATTGGCTCATTGCTATACCTCCTCACTCTTCTCACATCACTCGCACCACTAGTAGGGGCGCAAGGCTTGCGCCCTTTGCCTACTTGTCTGCGACTGTTATGTGTTGGGTTGCACTTCGTTTAACCCAACCTACCGACTTGCGCCCCGTCAGATTAATTACCCAAAGAAGGAATAAAAGTAACTAAATCAGGGAAAATAATAATTAACAACAAAACCAATAACTGCAATAAAATAAAAGGAATCGCCCCACGATAAATATCAGTAGTTTTAACCTCCACAGGCGCAACTCCCCTAAGATAAAACAAAGCAAAGCCAAAGGGAGGAGTTAAAAAAGATGTCTGTAAGTTAGCACCGAGAATCACACCATACCAAACTAAATCTAGCCCTAATTCTTCGGCAACTGGGGCAAAAATGGGAATAACAATAAAAGCAATTTCAAAAAAATCAATAAAAAAGCCCAGTAAAAATACTGTTAACATATTGACTATTAAAAAACCCGTTAAACCACCAGGAAGATTAGCAAGTAAATCAAACACAAAGCGATCGCCATTTAACCCCCGAAACACTAAACTAAAAGCCGTGGAACCGAGTAAAATAAACATTACCATCGTGGTTATTCTCAAAGTAGCATCACATACCTGAGAAAGAGCACTCCAACTTAACTTACCACTAACAGCAGCCAAAATAATTGCTCCCAAAGACCCAACCGCGCCAGCCTCTGTGGGAGTAGCAAAACCTGTAAAAATACTCCCTAAAACTAATAAAATCAAAAGTAGAGGAGGAATCATCACCCTCACAATTTTCAGTAATAATTTATCAAAACTCATATCTCGCACCTCTCGGGGTAAAGCTGGTGCCACATCAGGACGAATCAAGGCGATAATCAATACATGGAGGGCAAAAACTGTGGTCATCAATAATCCAGGAATCAGGGAGCCCATAAATAAATCTCCCACAGAAATACCTAGTTGGTCTCCCAATACCACCAAAACCACACTTGGAGGAATAATTTGTCCTAAAGTGCCTGAAGCAACAATCACCCCCGTAGCCAACTCCTTGTTATAGCCATAGCGCAGCATAATTGGCAAAGAAATTAAGCCCATAGCCACCACTGTTGCTGCCACTACCCCTGTAGAAGCAGCTAACAAGGCACCAACAATAATTACCGCTAAGGCTAAACCTCCTCTTATCCTCCCGAAGAGAATTCCCATAGTTTCTAGGAGGTTTTCAGCAATTCCGGTTTTTTCCAGCATTGAGCCTAGAAAAATAAAATAGGGGATAGCTAGGAGAGTATAATTAGACATAATGCCAAAAATCCGGGATGGCAATGCCGAGAGAAATACTGGCTCAAATACTCCTAAAACTGCCCCTACAATTGCAAAAACAACTGATACTGCCCCGAGAGAAAACGCTACTGGATATCCTAGGGCAAGAAATAGCAGCGCCCCTACAAACATGACTACTCCTAGCCATTCATAGTCTAGAGTCATCTGTTACCTCAGGTGGAGTGATATGATTGGTAATAATTGCCCAATTTTTAATCGCTTCAGCAATTCCCTGGAGTACTAATAAAGCAAAACTCACTAAAATCATTGCTTTAATGGGATAACGGGGTAAACCTCCAGGGTCTGGCGACATTTCTTTTATTTCCCAAGAATTGAGAATATTACCTATAGAGAAGTAAATAATCATCCCTGCGAAACTCATCAGAAATAAAGTTGAACCGATTAAATTAACAATTGCTTTTTTTTTGGCACTCCAGCCTTTGTAAAATATGTCTACACGTACATGTTCGTTATGTTTTAAAGCGTATGCTGCCCCTAATAAGAAGATTACTGAGAATAGATACCATTGTGTCTCTATCAAAGCATTAGATGTGAGGTTTTTTGATATCGCTTTCCCTAGGTATCTACCGATAACATTCCATACTCCTACCCCTACCATAACCAGTACTAACCAGTAAGTCAAACGACCTACCCATTCGTTAATAGTATCTATGAAATATGCTATCCCTAAGAGTTTCCGCAATTTTAACTTTTTCTAAAAAGCACACACATTATATCATAATAAGTGTCTAATTTACTATTTAACTGCATCTTGTATATCTCCCTATATATAGCTTTTTGGACTAAAGTCCAACTAGCAATCTTTATATATTATAGAACTCAATTGTGTTTCTTTTGGCATTGTTACCAATAATTTTTAAGATTCTTTTTCCTCTGAATAATTGAGCATAGATTCCATTTTATTAATTGTTTCAGGTACATTTCTCGGATCATAAAACAGAACTTTACTATTATCACTAAGTCCGATATTCATACCCATTTCCAGATAATTTTGTGCTAATAAAAATTGCAATGCTTTACCATAAGAAGAATTTTGAGAACGAGGATCTTGTTTTAATTTTTCCGCAATTAATTCAAGTGCTTCTGCGATAGTTTTAGCTTTTAAAATTTGCTCTTTCTGTTGAGATTCAGCCTGCAACATCGATACTTTATTATCAGCTTGTGCCCGAATGAGTTTCGCCTCAGCCTCTCCCTGTGCATTATTAATCATTGCTTGACGTTCCCCCTCAGAAATCAAAATGGCAGCATTCTTTTTTCGCTCGGCAGACATCTGTAGTTCCATTGCTCCTTGAACCGTAGAAGATGGCACAATATCTAACAGTTCGACACGAGTTACTTTTACTCCCCAATGTGCTGTAGCAACATCTAAATCCCGCAGTAATTTTTCATTTATTTCTGTCCTAGCCGTTAAGTTTTCATTAAGACTTAAACGCCCCATTTCTGCACGCAATTGTGTTAATACCAGTTTGGAAATAGCATCCTGTAAATTTTGGACTTTATAATAGGCTTTTTCCAAATCCAAAAGGCGCCAATATACAACTACATCAACTTGAATCGAAACATTATCACTGGTAATACAATTTTGCGGTGGAACTTGAAGTATTTTCTCACGATTTGTTTCTTTAATGGCAATATAAGAAATAAATGGGGTCACAAAGTTCAAGCCAGGCTTTAATTTTCGCCCATCATAACGTCCTAACATTTCTACAAGGGCTTCATCTCCCTGTTTGATAACTTTTACACTACCAGCAAAGGTAGCTGCTGCTATCATTAATAATGTAATAATTAATCCATTCATTGACTGTCATCTCCCAATAAATTTTGGCCAAAAAATAAGGATAAAAATTGACCTTTAGTAAGGTTTAAAAGATGTATATAATCAAAGGAATCAACCCTTAATCAGACTTGTTTTTTAAAAGGGGATATCCCTAAGTATCCGCCTAGTAGTAAACTATTAATATCTTCCAGCTAGACCAATTTTAATTCCGAAATAAATCTTCAGGGATAACAAAGAGAATATTATCTTTGCGATTAACCACATATACTTTTTGATGAGGAGGAATAGTTTCTTGAGAAACTTCACAACATGCTTGCCAAGAGCAACCTTCATAAAGTACTCTTCCTGTTTCTCCTGGTTTAATTTCTGTGAGAGTTTCTGCTTGAGTGTTTTCAACCATTGTTGAGATTTTAACTCGATAAAACATTGGACGAACCCAAAAAACAAATGTAAACGCCAAACCTATCCAATATAAAATTTGTAAAGTTAATGCTCCTTCCACACTCATTAAAATAGGCCAATTTATATTGAATATATCCTGTAGTCGCCACAAAATAAAAGCCATTAGAATTGAACTGACTCCAATCATCAAAATGATGAAACGATATTTTTTGGTAATGAATTTACGCAAAAAATATTCCAGACTTGATACAATCAATCCCAATAAAAGCCAACACCAAGGTGGATTTAAAAATAAGCTATTTTTACTATTAGCTTGAGCTATAATTTCCACCACATTTAAAGTTACAACCATATTTTTTAGAATAAATATGCACTAGAGTGTTTTTCAGTTTCTGAGGTCTGGGGTAACGGATTACTCCTTTTGACTACGATTTATTACTGTTTAATAGTTACCGCTTCTAAAAATCTACTCAAATTTACTCAAACAGCAAAATAAGACAGAA
>NZ_JALKVM010000304.1:0-1474 GCF_057440575.1 Johannesbaptistia floridana | reverse complement strand
ATGTTGGTCGCGCTGTTAATTTTCCTAATTGATTAGGGATGCCAGTTTTAGCTAACGATAATTGAGCACGAACTTCTCGTTGCCCCAAAGAATAAACCATTAGACATAAACCCATCAGCATTGACATTGTTTCTATTCTTTGGGGGGATTTTAAGAAAATACTATCAGCAAAAAACAAGGGGTCTTTTAAGAAAGCAAAGCCTCTTTCTACATTTTGCTGTTCTTTATATTTTTTGAGCATCTCATTACAACTAAAAGATTCTTTATCTAAACGATTAGTAGCAATAATAAACCTTCCTGCTCGATTTTTATCAGCTTCAATTACTTGGTCATTTGGCTCAATTTTCCCAGTTATTTGATAAGTATTATTGCCCGAGTCGAATTGATTATTTGTGATTTCTATTTGAGAAATTAAATGATACTTTAGTTTTGATTGTATTTCTCTTAAATTCAATTCGGCATCGGTTACATTATCAAATGTTTGTTTTAATAATTTTGCTACTTTTTTTTCAATTATTTCTCTTTCTTTGTTTATTTTTTTCTTTAGAGATTTGAGATCTGATTCCGCTCTTGCTTCACTTTTTACTACTAACCATCTTTGGGAAATGCCGCCATAATTACTGGGAGTTTCGACAAAGGAATAACCTGACAGTTCACTTTGACTAAATTCTAATGCTGATACTTCATTTACTAATTTTTTTGCTTCTTTTATTGATAAAGGTACTCTCGTTAACCATTTAATCTCCTTGAGTAATCCTAAGTTCTCTTTGCTGTATAAAGCACTATCTCCTACTATTGTTGTTTCTAAGTTTAGTTGTTTTTGATAATTTTTAGCTATTTGACCAAATGCTTTTTTATCACTTTGATTCCCACTTGCTGCTTCAATAAATATGGGAACATTCCCGTCTCCTGTCACGATTAAGTCTAAAATAAATTGTTTTAAATCTGGTCTATGATCTCGCGAATAACCATGAGTTATGCTAATTGGTATTGGTTGTGATTCTGATTCTTTTGACTGACACTGTGATGAAGACGCTAGAATTTTATTGTATTGACCATGAACTGAAATAGAACTTGAATCTAAGTGAGAAAATTCCATATTTACATTATATTTTTTAGCTGCTGATAAGGCTATTAACAGAAATAATCTTGACAATCCGTACTCGTAGAGTTTGTCCATTACCCTTCCAATTTTATAATCATTTAGATGTTCTGGCAATACTCCTTTCCCAAAAAGATGTTCTGTCGCTTTATCTTCAAAAAATTTCGGAAATAAATATAATGGTTGAGAAATAAAACCTAAACCGTTTAAAATAATTGCTTTAACTATTTCTCCTGAATTAACTATTTCTTGTGGATCTATTCCTATTTCTTGATTGAACTGGTAGCGGGTTTTGAATGAAGCGGAGTGAGAATTTTAATGCACAAGGCTGAATTTGACCTTCAACAAGTTGTAATCAAGCTACTTATTGTT
>NZ_JALKVM010000303.1:0-1475 GCF_057440575.1 Johannesbaptistia floridana | reverse complement strand
GGTTTGGCTTGCGCCCTTCGGTTTGGCTTGCGCCCTTCGGTTTGGCTTGCGCCCTCCTGATGCAAGATATAAGGTATAGGAAACTCCAGACTCTGGATGAGAGATTAGGGAATTTGACCAAAAGTGTCCTAACAATCATGGCAACTGCTATATAATGATAGAATACAATAAATATACTTTTAATCTATAAGCATTTTTTGATGTTAGAAATCCATGAATTAGAAACCTTACTGACTAATCATAATATTATTTTAAAAAACTGGTGTCACGAACTTGCTACTAAAGATATTTATGATTTACATAATGAACTAAAAAATGGCGAAAGTACCTTAGAAATTAGAAATAATAAATTAGTGAGAATTACTAGACTATCTTCTATTGAAATTAAAGTAAAATTAGGAGAAAAAATATTTACTTTGATAGAAGATAAACAAATATTTTTTACAGGAGCAATACGTCAAAGAGGTTTACGGAAAATCTCAGAAAAAATGCTCAAAAATGAAACTCCAGAAAGGGCAGCTTATAGAGGTTTACAGGAAGAAATAGGATTAACAACAGATAAAAAACTCATTTTTCTTGAAGAAAAACAAAGAGAAAGTGAATCTGCTAGTTATCCAGGATTAACTTCTATTTATCAAGTATTTAATTATCAAATAAATTTAGAAAAAGAAGATTTAGAGTCTCTGAGATTTTGTGAATTTAATACTAATAAAATTAGCTTGTTTACATTAGTTTTAGATGAATAAAGATAAAAGGCGATCGCCTTTCGGTTGATTATTGTCTATCTTGAGACAAGATAATTAAGTGGTGCGTTACACGTCGTTAACGAGTAATTTAGTAGGGTGTGTTAGCCCGAAGGGCGTAACGCACCAGATTAGGGCGATCGCCTATTGCTTGATTATTGTCTATTTTGAACACAAGATAATGAATGGTGCGTTACACGTTGTTAACGAGTAATTTAGTAGGGTGTGTTAGCCCGAAGGGCGTAACGCACCAGATTAGGGCGATCGCCTATTGCTTGATTATTGTCTATTTTGAACACAAGATAATGAATGGTGCGTTACACGTTGTTAACGCACCCTACGAATTTAGTAATTAGTAGTAATTAGTAGGGTGTGTTAGCCCGAAGGGCGTAACGCACCAGATTAGGGCGATCGCCTGTTACTTGATTATTGTCTATTTTGAACACAAGATAATGAATGGTGCGTTATACGTTGTTAACGCACCCTACGAATTTAGCGTAACGCACCAGATTAGGGCGATCGCCTGTTACTTGATTATTGTCTATTTTGAGTACAAGATGATGAATGGTGCGTTATACGTTGTTAACGCACCAGATTAGGGCGATCGCCTGTTACTTGATTATTGTCTATCTTGAGACAAGATAATGAGTGGCGCGTTACAGGTTGTTAACGAGTAATTAGTAGGGTGTGTTAGCCCGAAGGGCGTAACGCACCAGATTAGGGCGATCGCCT
>NZ_JALKVM010000302.1:0-8610 GCF_057440575.1 Johannesbaptistia floridana | reverse complement strand
ACTCATTACTCAACCACAACCAGTAACTTTTGATAAAGATGCAAGATCTGAGCTAAAACTACCATCGGTTTCTAAAACAACTGCTTCGACTTTTTCTACAGATGCGATTCCTTGAGAGCGAATTGCCGCTAAAACTTCTCCTTGGCTAACTCTTTCTTTTCTTAAGGCAGGATTTTGAAATTCTCCTTTGTATAGTAGTAGAGTTGGTTTTCCCTTAACTAGTTTTTGCACAATAGAAGAATGAACACCCAGAAAAGTTATGATATATTGCAAAAATATCAGTAAACCAAATCCCAGAACACCTCTAATCAAAGAAGTTTGATTAGATAGTATAGTACTAGCTAAAACAGAACCAAAGGCAACAGTAACTACAAAATCAAAAGAATTCCACTTAGATAGAGTGCGTTTGCCGGAGATGCGTAGCAAGAAAATAATTGCAATATAAGCAAGAATTCCTACAACTATAGTATGAGTTAAATTATTAACATCATTGAAGAACATATTAACTTTTTCCTGAAATTTATTCTTAGTTTATGGTAAGTTTCACACTTCAGTCATCTATCTAGAGTATGTTGAAAAAATAAGTTTTTAAGGAGCGATGGGCGCAAGCCAAAGAATAGGGCGCAAGCCAAAGAATAGGGCGCAAGCCAAAGAATAGGGCGCAAGCCTTGCGCCCTACTACTACTTTGCACTTTGGAAGAAGAGAAAACCAGCTCAAATCCATACCCAATAACAGTTTTAGATTTATTCAGCAAGCCCTATCTAGAGAAAATTTAAAGTTACCAAATCCTAGTAAAATTTACTTTTTACTCTAGAATAGGATTTAAAAATATCTATAACTTTGGATAATGAATAACAGTACCCTAGGAATCATCATTGGTGGTTTAATTCCTGCTTTACTCTATGGCGTCTTTGCTATTTTTACTAAAGCAAGCATCCTCAACCATCTTGGCACGAGCACTTACTTAATTATAGTTGGTATTGCCTGCATCATTCTTGGCTTATTTAGCTTGCCAATTATTTCTACGAATTTAGATCGAATTTCTCTGCGGGGTATTATTTTTGCTACTTTGGCTGGATTTTGTTGGGGTGGAGGTACTCTCTTGGTAAATATCGCTATATCTCGTTATAAAACTCCTATATCCTTGTTAACTCCTCTATATAATATGAATACTCTTGTGGCCGTTTTACTAGGTTTGTGGATATTTTCTGAGTGGCGCGGTGTTTCTTTTCCTACTATAGTATTGGGAGCTATTTTAGTTACTATAGGTGGTATTGTTCTTTCAAAGGCTTAAAATAGCAAAATGTTGGGTTTCACTCTCGTTCAACCCAACCTACAATTTATCTACCAATTTAGATCGAATTTCTTGGCGTGGTATTATTTTTCCCCCTTGATTAACATCCAAAAACAGTTTATTGGAAAATCACAAGTATCATTCAATTGAAATTCAATAGATTGATTTCTAATCCAAGCATTTGCTACTATAGTAAATCGAGTGTCTTTATTTTTGTTTACTTTGTTAGCTTCTTCAATATTATTTTTACGTTGATGTGATGAAGCTGCTATGAAAATACATTTACTATAAACAACAAACATAAAATTCAATCCTATATGTCCATGAGATAACCATCTTGAGGTTTCAATATCACATTGTTTAGCCATATTTAAATAGGTATCAAACTTATTAAATAGGTTTTCAATCCGAAGTTGATCGAGCTTAAATTTTTTGTTGAGTATTTCACCCCATTGTTCTAAATCAATTTTAATATCTGTAGAGGTGATATTTATACATTCCCAATTTAATGGATTAGTAAGAGGTTGAAGTAAATTTTCTGATAAGCCTGCCAAACTCAAGGCACAAGCTATTCTAAGAGTATGATCAAATTTAGATTCAAAAATTTCAAATGCTTCTTGATAAACACTAGTAACTAAGTAATTGTTAAATGCGTCTTTTAGAGTTGATATTTCAAAAAAATAGTTTTCAATTGAATGTCCTCTACTCCAAATTAATCTATTGTTTTTTTTATGATTTTTAAGATTATCTTTTAAATAATTGTTATATTCAAATTCTCTAAATTCTCGATCAACAAAGCCTAAAACTCTATTAGTAATATTTGATGGTTTTTGAGCGAGTAATTCACATACGTTTTCTACCTTAGCTCTATTTCCTAATTCTCCTTTTATTCTCTCGGCAGTATCAATATTAATATTTTTTAACAAATTTAGTTTTTCCTCTGAAATATTACGTTCATTTTTTGTTAAAAAATTATAAATAATAGTAAAAAATTTTTCATCATCAGATCCTTCTAACAATAAGAATCTCTCTTCTGACATCATTATCTCAGTAACATATTCTTCAGGAGTTATTTGTAATCCGCTCATAAAAACAATACTTTATCCAAATTTTTAAAAATGAATGTTGTCAAAATCATCGTCTCCTGTAAAAATTTAATCCTCATTTTCAAAGGGATCAGTATTTATGTTAACATTTGCTGTTGGTTGTAGTTCAATCTTGATCATTCTATCTTGATATTTAGAGGCAATAATAGGAGAATGAGTACAAATAATTAGTTGTTTTTCGCCAAGTTGTTTGACTATTTCTGGTAATAATTTACGTTGCCAATCAATATGAAGTGAAATTTCTGGTTCATCAATTAAAACAACTTTACCGTATGCCATGTGACTTGCAGCATAAATTAAACCTACTATTTGTCTTTCTCCAGATGATAAAATTCCTAGACTATCAATTTCTTTTTCCTCACCTATTCTGACACCTAATTTTGTTCTGCTTCGATGTCGGCTTGTGGAACCTATTTCTAATTGCTTTCTTTCTAAAAATTCATTAACAGATTCAATATATCTTTTAATACTATAATAAGCTTTTGTTTGTTCATCTAATCTTTTGTGAAGAGAATTTTTATAAACTGATAACACTCTACTAGCTATAGTTTTGTATTTTGGATCTGATTCAAAGGATTCCAACTTTTCTATTAATTTTTCATAGACATCATCTGAATTATCAGGACTAAGTTGAAGAGATGAATTTTTTAATTTTTCTGAAAGTTTCCTTATTTCTGTAATAATTTCTTCTGGATCTTGTTCTTGTTCATCTGTTTCATTTGATTGAGAAATAGCTGTAGAAAATTCAAGAAAAGCTTGTGAAAGCAAATTTCTATCAAGACGGGCAATTTTTAATTGAGCTTCTGTTAATTCTGAGTTAATATGTTCTTCTATTTCTATAGGAGAAGGATACTCAAGTCTAGGGACAAATTTACCGAAAAGAATACGAGCAAATTCGGTTGATTTTTCTGAACTTCTTAGAGCTTTTCTCAAATTAGGTGACCTTCGAGAAATATTTCTAATTTCATTCTCATCTAATGTGGCCCATGCCTCAATCATTGTTCTAAAAGCAGGAAAATAAGTTGCTTTTAACTCAAAATATTTTTGTTTTTTATTGTTTTGTTGTTGATTTTCCAATTCCTCTCTCATAAACCATACAATATCTTGCAATTGGCTATATTCTTGTCGCTTTTCTTCCTGTGATAAGCCTTCTGGTGGATAAGAGTATTTTTCGTCTTCATTAATAAAAACTTTTGTAATTTTTTCAGAGAGAACTTCTGGCGACTCTTGCTGTTTTATTAATATTTTTGTATCATCATCTAAGGTAATCGCTAGTTCTCGAAATCTTAAATAAACAAAACGTTCAAAATCTTCATTTACTGCATTAGCTAAAATATGCAGCAAAGTTGTTTTCCCTGTACCATTACTTCCATGAATAATATTAATTCCATCACTCAAATCAAGATTGATATCAAATCTTCCATATATTCCAATCGCTTTTAGATTCTTAATAAATCGAGACATAATTTCAATCTCCTATCACAGTCTCATTAATAAAATATAATTCAAAATTTGGCTCTCCCGTATTTGCTTTTGATAAGCAAAACTTATCAGTGAGAGGGAACAGGGAACAGCAGAGCTGTTCCCTAAATACGTTAACCTCTGTACCTCAATAGACTGAAAAACGCTATATTAAATTAATTTGATAACTTTGCTTTGATTTCTTGTTCTTGATCCTGATAAATTTCTTTTTCTCTATTAATAAAGATATTAGCCAAATTATTGTAGGCTTCAGTCCAGGCTTCCATAACTTCAGGAGTAGCGGCATCCCCTAATACATCTTTCATCGCCATTAACAAACATTCTCCAATTACGGGATATTGTTCGGCTATTACACGAGTATTAACATGAGCGTTAGCAATATGTTCTACAGCATCACTTAACTTTTCTAATTCGTCAATATGACTAGCATAGGCATAAACAGATGCTGCTAGTTTTGCTGCTTGCTTACTTCCTTCCTCTTGGCTTTTCATGTGAGTATTTTCAAAAAATCTCCTATACTCAGGACGTTCATTGAAAGCGATTTGATACATTCTTTCAGTAATAGCTTTTCCATGTTCTTTAACCACAGGCGCTGTGGATTTAACAATTTCGATAGTTTTTGGGTTCATTGGAAATAAATAATTTTTAATTATATTTTAACTTACTCAATATAATAAAACTTAGAGATTTAAGTGAGAGTGTGCGATCGCACCGCGAAATAATCCCCCTAGAATCTCAACGGTATAAAAATACAAGAATTAGCGGTAAACTGGTAAAAATTTGTAGTGTTTGCCCAACTTACTATCTATATCGAAAGAATTATGATTGAGATAGTAAGAGTAAATATGATTAAACATAAAGTAAAACCACCATGCAACCAACCAATCCTGAAAAATTTACTGAAAAGGCTTGGTCAGCAATAGTCAGAACTCCTGACATCGCCAAGCAAAATAGACAACAACAGATAGAAAGTGAACATTTGATGCAGTCTCTCCTAGAACAGGAGGGATTAGCTACTAGTATATTTAATAAAGCTAACATCAGTGTAGCTAAACTCAGAGATAAAACCAAACAGTTTATCGATAGACAAGCCAAACTAGCTAAAGTTAGCGAGTCTATATACTTGGGCAATAGTTTAGATACTCTTTTAGACCGTGCGGACAATTTTCGCCAACAATTCAAAGATGATTATATATCTATAGAACATTTATTATTGGGATATGCTCAAGATACTCGCTTTGGTAAACCTCTGTTTCAGGAATTTTCCCTCACAGAAAAGAAACTAAAAGAAATTATTTTACAAGTAAGAGGAACGCAAAAAGTGACAGATCAAAATCCAGAAGGTAAATATCAAGCATTAGAAAAATATGGACGGGAATTAACCAAATTAGCCAAGGAAGGAAAATTAGACCCAGTAATTGGTAGAGATGAAGAAATTCGTCGTACCATTCAGATTCTCTCTCGCAGAACCAAAAATAATCCGGTACTAATTGGAGAACCGGGAGTGGGAAAAACCGCAATTGTCGAAGGATTAGCCCAACGTATTATTAACCGAGATGTACCAGAATCCTTGCGCGATCGCCAATTAATTGCCCTGGATATGGGTGCTTTAATCGCTGGGGCAAAATATCGCGGTGAATTTGAAGAAAGACTCAAAGCTGTACTCAAAGAAGTAACTGAATCTAATGGCAACATCATTCTCTTTATTGATGAGATTCATACAGTTGTAGGAGCTGGAGCTACTCAAGGTTCTATGGATGCAGGGAACCTACTAAAACCAATGTTAGCGAGGGGAGAACTGCGCTGTATAGGTGCCACCACCCTTGATGAATACCGTAAGTATATAGAAAAAGATGCAGCCTTAGAAAGGAGATTCCAATCAGTATATGTAGGAGAACCTTCGGTAGTTGATACTATATCTATATTGAGAGGGTTAAAAGAACGCTATGAAGTGCATCACGGCGTAAAAATCTCTGATAATGCCCTAGTAGCAGCGGCGATGTTATCTAACCGCTATATAAGCGATCGCTTTTTACCAGACAAGGCGATAGACTTAGTAGACGAATCAGCGGCTAAACTGAAAATGGAAATAACATCAAAACCCGAAGAACTTGATGAAATTGACCGCAAAATTCTGCAACTAGAGATGGAGCGCCTATCTCTCAAAAAAGAAGTAGATCCCATTTCTGTAGAAAGACTAAGCAAACTGGAACAGGAGTTAGCTAATCTCAAAGAAGAACAAAGCGCCCTAAATGCTCAATGGCAGTCAGAAAAAGAAATAATTAACCAGATTCGGAGCGTAAAAGCAACTATTGACCAAGTTAATCTGGAGATTCAACAGGCAGAAAGAGACTATGACCTTAACCGGGCTGCTGAATTACGCTATGGTAAGTTAACAGATTTACAACGACAAGTTCGAGAAACTGAAGCTCAATTACAAGAACAACAAACTACAGGGAAAACCTTGCTGCGAGAAGAAGTATTAGAAGCAGATATTGCCGAAATTATCGCAAAATGGACAGGAATACCCATAAGTAAACTAGTTCAATCAGAAAAAGAAAAACTACTATACCTAGAAGATGAACTACACGAACGAGTAATTGGACAAAATGAAGCTGTAGAAGCAGTAGCTGATGCGATTCAACGTTCTCGGGCAGGTTTAGCAGATCCTAATCGTCCTACTGCCAGTTTTATTTTCCTTGGTCCTACAGGGGTAGGTAAAACCGAGTTAGCTAAAGCTTTAGCGGCGGTGCTGTTTGACACAGAAGACGCGATGATTAGAATTGATATGTCCGAATATATGGAAAAACACGCCGTATCTCGTCTAATTGGTGCCCCTCCTGGATATGTTGGTTACGAAGAAGGTGGACAATTATCTGAAGTAATACGCCGTCGTCCCTATTCGGTAATTCTCTTTGATGAAATTGAAAAAGCTCATCCTGATGTCTTCAACATCATGTTGCAGATTCTCGACGATGGACGCCTCACCGATTCCCAAGGTCATATTGTAGACTTTAAGAATACAATCATCATTATGACCAGTAATATCGGTTCTCAATATATTCTGGATATCTCTGGAGATGATAGCCAGTATGAACAGATGAAGTCTCGGGTGCTTAATGCTATGCGCGAAAGCTTCCGCCCAGAATTTCTGAACCGTATCGATGAGATAATTATCTTCCATGGCTTGAAACAGTCTGAATTGAGTAATATAGTCAAAATTCAGGTAAAACGCCTAGAAGAGCGTCTCGCCGAACAAAAACTATCTCTCAAATTATCAGAAGCTGCTCTCAATTTCTTGAGTGTTGTAGGTTATGATCCAGTATATGGTGCAAGACCCCTGAAAAGGGCAATTCAACGCTACTTAGAAACGGCTATAGCCAAAGGTATTTTAAGAGGTGACTTTCAACCAGAAGATACTATCTTTGTAGATGTGGAAGATGAGCGCCTCAGCTTCAAACGTCTTAATCTCGCTAAAGTGTAAAAGCTAATTTTTCCCCACGCTGAAAATATAGCAGTGACCGCAGTGGTGTTAACAACATTTATCACTAACTTTTCCCCCCAACCCCCCTTACCAAGGGGGGCTTTTCATCATTTTTGTCAACATCTATTGGCTCATTGCTATAACTCAGCGTGGATTTTTTAGTTTAGTTTTAAAGCATTAACAGGAACTTCATCCCAAGTATCCACGGTTCTAATACGAGCTAACCATCCTTGTTTTTTTTGTTCTTCACTTAAACTTTCAGACCAAGATTCATGACAAGATTTGGCTAAATCCTCATCACAACAGGCGATGCAAGCATAAACTATGCCACTTGCATCAATTTGTTCGTTTACCCAAATAGTCATAATTAATAATTATCCTTGCTTATTGTAATTTAACTGTTTTGCTTGTTTTTATTTTAGGTTAAGATAAGTTCAGTTTACTAGTAACATCCACCAAACTTTTAGCTATACCACTAATAGCGGCTAAATTTCTTTCATTCTGTAACTGACCTTCTTCATCGAAGGCTTGATGAGCATTGGGAATGGCTTTTTGTTGAGGAATAACCATAACACCTATACCTTCGAGTATAGCCCGCACATGGACTAGCCCTCGAATACCTCCTAATCCTCCCGGAGATGTGGCTAATAAAGCGGCTACTTTACCATTGAAACAAGCTAGACCAGGTTCATCTGGTACAGGTCTCGATGCCCAATCAATAGCATTTTTTAACAAAGGTGTAATCGAACCATTGTATTCTGGACAGGCAATTAAAAAACCTTGATGACTTTTGAGTAAACTTCTGAACCTAACTACAGACTTAGGTAAGCCTTCTTCAGCCTCTAAATCTTCATTAAACAAAGGCATCGGATATTCAAGAAAATCAACATAAGTAACTTCCGCTCCCGCTTTTTTAGCCTCATCTGCCGCGATTTTCACTAGTTTTTTATTGAAAGATTCAATTCGGGCACTGCCAGCAAAAGCTAATATTTTAGTAGGTTGTGTCATGGGTAAAATAAGAGTAGATTAGGTAGAGAAACACAATTTAATTTAACACTAATTAGAAACAAAAGTTACTGGTTGAGTAATGAGTAATGAGTAATGAGTAATGAGTAATGAGTTAAAGAATTAATACTAAACGCTATGAATTTGAGCTGGTTTAAAAGTGCAAAGTAGGGGCGCAAGGCTTGCGCCCTCCCCTTCGGCTTGCTTGCGCCCTCCCCTTCGGCTTGCTTGCGCCCTC
>NZ_JALKVM010000301.1:0-1486 GCF_057440575.1 Johannesbaptistia floridana | reverse complement strand
CTGCTCCGGTGCTCCTCCTCACCATTTTCTTTGTCAAGAACGAAACAGCCCTGGTAGTCGTTGTGCTTATCACCACAAATAAGGAAGCAAAGCACCCATCCATAATCTTCGATTTGGATGGGGTTAGCAACAGCTTTAAAATAATTACTCAATATCCACTAAAATTGCCTTCAAACCCAAACAGCTAAGCTTTTTAGAGTTGCTTGAGTAAGTTTGAGTAAGATTTACAGAGCGGATTGTGTAGCATTTTCCAATCATACTTTAATTAGAGACTTCTGCCATCTCTATGATTCTTTCTTGATAATCTTTCACTAGAAAATTCAATGGCTTATTTTTGCGAACTTTGTATTTTAGCCGACGAGATTGAATCCTCATCAATAAATTTTCGAGACAATCGCGATCAAAACATACGTGTCTTTGACGGTTTTTATGTCCTAAGTTTGCCCCGGAAATCACATGAATTTGTATATTTTTCTTTAACTGGTACCAAAGTCCTTCTGAAGCGCCTAAACTAGGATTAGCTGTAGCTGTACTTGTTGATAAGTATAGAGGATCTAAACCTCCCCCACCTAAACCTTGTTCATAATTATAATAATAGTGTAATGGTACTTCGGCAACGGGTAAATTTAGCACTCCTTCGTAGAATTCCTGAGCTATATTTAAATCTGAAACCATAATTGTATATATTTTTGGGGCACTTGTGAGAAACATCCACATTGCCAAACCATAAGCCGCTAATAGCATCACCATAATTCCCTGTGTAGAGAAAATGGTATCTAAGGAAGAGGGGAAAAAAGCGCCAATAATTAAAGATTTTTCTGTAATTGTTTGTATCATGAATATGGTCAAGTTATTGTTTTTAAGAATACTTAACCTTATTATAATATCTCTTAAAGCTATAATAGAATTCTACTATGATAACGCATCAGGAGAAACTTCCGAATGGGGAAAAGAGTTAACAAATCAAAAAATTCCACAAGCCAATCTTCACGCAAAAGAATCAGTATTTCTATACAACCTAACTTAGATAACCTCCTAACTGAAGAGGCAAGTAAATCAGGAGTATCGAAATCCTCTTTGGTGGAAAAAATGGTGACAGACTCTTTAACTAAAACTTCTCAAGAAAAAAAAACTAAAGAAAATATTTCAACTACAGATAATCCCGAAACTAAAGAGAGAGTTGAAGATAGTGATAATTCTACTGAATCTCAAACTGATGAACAAGTTAAGTTAATTGCCGAATTAAAAGAAAGTCTAAATCAACAAACTCAAGAACAACAAACCTATCAATCACAGTTAACCGAGAAAGATGAATTAATCAGCCAAACTGAAGCTAAGGTAAAAGAATTAGAATCTCAACTAAATCAACAGCAAGCAGAATTAGATACCAAGGTAAAAGCTTACACAGATTTAGAATCTCACTTAGCAGGCAAAGATGAATTAATCAGCCAAACTGAAGCTAAGGTAAAAGAATTAGAATCTCAAC
>NZ_JALKVM010000300.1:0-8628 GCF_057440575.1 Johannesbaptistia floridana | reverse complement strand
GCCCGTAACGCACCGTTAGATGAGTAATGAGTAATGAGTAATGAGTAATGAGTAAAAAGTCATGAGTTTTGAAGTGAGGAAGTCTTGAAGTAAGAAGTCTTGGAGTTTTGAAGTTTTGAAGTAATGAGTTCAGACCTTAATTACGACCCATTGGGTAACAGGTGCCATCGCTTTCCATCCAGAAAACTTGCCTAGAGGTTCACTTCTTTGGATATTAAAACGCAATAGTTGCCCTCCCCATTGTTTTTGCCAGTTAAATAGTTTTTGTTCTCCTTCTACAGTAACCGCATTAGCCACCATTCTTCCTCCTGGTGGTAAAGCTTGCCAACAAATTTCTCCTAACTCGGGTGTAGATAAACCACCACCAATGAAAATAGCATTGGGTTGGGGTAAACTTATAATTGCTGTGAGAATATCTTGAGAAATTATCTGGAGATTGGGAGTGCCAAGAGAGATCGCATTTTCCTGAATATATTCTACTCTTGAGGGGTTTTTTTCTACAGCGATCGCCCGACAGCGCTGATTACTCCGCATCCACTCAATAGCAATTGAACCACACCCTGCACCTAAATCCCAAAGTAATTCTCCTGGTAATGGGGCTAAATTACAAATAGTAATCGCTCTAATTTCACTTTTAGTTATCTGTCCATCGTGGCGGTAGGCAGTATCTGGTAATCCTGGTAATCTTGGTAGTACTAGTTGGTCAACTTGGTCTTGAATACAGGTAATAGCAATTATATTTAAATCCGCCACCGTTTCATAAGACCAATCAGAGGCTATGCCTTCGATTCTCCCCTCATGTTTACCTCCCATTCGTTCTAAAACCACTAATTTACTCTTTCCCCATCCTTGTTGAGTGAGGGATTTAGCGACAACTGCTGGAGTATTTCCCTGGGCGCTTAAAACTAATAATTTATTATTAGGATAAAGATAGCTATTTATTAAAGCGGAATTTCTGCCACAGAGGCTAAGGGTTTCTACTTCTGTTAAAGACCAACCAAGACGAGCACAAGCTAAACTAAAAGCAGATATATGGGGTACAATCGTCATCTCTTCCCAGGTAAAATGACCCATGAGAGTCACCCCAATACCGTAGCAGAGAGGATCTCCTGTAGCTAAAACACACACTGCTTCTCCACGATAATGGGCGATTTCTGCAATAGATTCACTAATAGGCGATTTCCACGCTAGTTTCTCCCGACTATCATCAATAGGCAACATGGCTAGATGACGTTTACCCCCTACTAATACTTTAGCTTTGGCAATCAGGGATCTCCCCTGGGGATTTATTCCTATTAAACCATCTTCTCCAATACCAACAATTGACAACCATTTTTTTAACAACCAAAAAATCTCCAATTCTCAAACTATGATTAAGCGTTACCTAAATCCTAATAATATACGGTAAAAAGATCTGAACTTTCTTATATTTATTTCTAGCCATAAATATTTTAATAGAGAGTAAGGAAGGTACTTGTCAGTCCTTCTGATTGTACATACTGATTTTAAATAATGTTTGCTAAAATTTCCGAGGGCCGAATTCATTTATTACGCTGGTCTCTAACCATTGGATGGTTACTCTTAATCACTTCTCTGTTTTTTGACCCGATTTCTGCGTATTTAACTGAACCTTCTCAGTGGTTAGGACCTGTATCGGATGATTCTTGCTTTCAGTTTCAGGGAGAATGTCTTCCTCTCACTCCATATCCTATTGGTGCTCGTATTTTCTGGGGTATGGTGGTGCCTAGCGTGATTATCACTCTTTTGGTTTTTGGTCATGAAGCCTGGCGCCGTCTTTGTCCCCTTTCTTTTCTTTCTCAAATTCCCCGCGCTTTAAAATGGCAACGCAAACAGTTAGTTGAGGAAAATTCTTGGCTATATCGTCATCATTTAAAGCTTCAGTATAGCTTCTTGTTTGTTGGTTTAAATCTACGCTTACTTTTTGTCAATTCAGACCGCTTCTTACTAGGAATCTTTTTAATTGCCACCATTCTCGCCGCCATTACTGTTGGCTATCTCTATGGAGGTAAAACCTGGTGTCACTATTTCTGTCCCATGGCACCTGTACAAATGATTTATAGTGAACCTACAGGCTTACTGAGTTCTTCTGCCCATACGGCGCCACCTCTATCAATTACTCAGTCTATGTGTCGCACCACTAGCGCCAATGGTCAAGAAAAGAGCGCCTGTGTGGGTTGTAATAGTCCCTGTATGGATATCGATGCTGAAAATGCCTACTGGAGTAAGTTACAAACAGGCGATCGCCAACTCATTTACTACAGTTATCTAGGTTTAGTAATCGGCTTTTATTCCTACTTCGGTTTTTATTCTGGTAATTGGAACTTACTTTCTGCTGGTGTTTGGCATGAAACTAACCAGTTAGCGACTCTCTTTAGTCCTGGTTTTTATCTCTATAATCATGTTATTCCTATCCCCAAAATTATCGCCGTACCTGTTACTTTAGCTCTCTTTTCAACTCTTACCTATCTTCTAGGTATGTGGTTAGAAAAACTAGCCCAAAAACAAAACAAACGTTTAAAACGTCCTCTAACTGCTCAACAAATTCGTCATTACTGTTTCATTCTATTTGCCTTTGCTGCTTTTAATCTTCTGTTTGCTTTAGGAGTAAAACCTACTCTGGGTTGGTTACCTAATTTTCTCACTCCTTTTGTGAATTGGTTAGCGGTGATATTGAGTTGTCTATGGTTAGGAAAAAATTGGCAACGTAGTCCCCAAAAATATGCCAAAGAAAGAGATGCTTTATCTCTACAAAATCAACTCAAACAATTACCTATTAACTTACAAGACTATTTAGACGGTCGTTCTTTAGAAGAACTTAACCCAGATGAACTCTACACTCTCACAAAAATTATTCCTGGTATCACTCGTCAATATCGTCTTGAACTTTATTCAGGAATACTCAAAGAAGCTTTAGGACAAAATCGCATAAGTGTTGATAGTAGTTTAAATTTCTTTGCTAATTTCCGTGAAGAATTACTCTTAACTGAAGACGAGCATTGGCAATTAATTAATCAACTTGTTTTAGATAATAAATTGTCAAAAATTTCTGGAACAGAAAAAACACTTATTCGTAGACCATTAGGGAATAATTATAACTCAAACCCCACTCTTTACAGAGGTAAAAAGTAAAGATAAAACTCTAGTTAATCTTATTAAGAATAATTAACTAGAGTTCGATGAAGCTCAACAAGCAAAATCATCTTAATTTTACCTAAAAAAAGTTAAAATCATGTTAAAAATAAAAATCTTTAATCATCAAATTGAGCAATTTCAAGAACAAGTTTTTCAAGCTCAAATAAATAGCCAAAATTATTGGATTATCGGACGCACTTCTAATTGTGATTTAGTTCTCTCCTCTTCAGAAGTTAGTCGAATTCATGGCAAAATCAACTTTTATCAGGGAGAATATTATTACACTGATTTAGGTAGCACCGACGGCAGCAAAATTAACAATCAACCTCTCACGATTAATCAAAAATATCCTCTTAAATTCGATGATATTATTCAAATTGGTGATTTTGTTTTAGTTGTTTGTGAATTAGAAAAATTAGCCCTAGAAGAATCTAACTCTAACTCTACTTATTGGACTGATGGTGATTTAATGGTACGTTGTGTCAGAATCACTGAAGAAACCAAAGATGTAAAAACTTTTACTTTTGTCTCTGAGTCATCGCTTCTTTTTTCCTATCAACCTGGTCAATTTGTCAACTTAGAACTCGAAATTGATGGCCAAATCGTTCAACGGGCTTATTCTATTTCTTCTTCTCCTAGCCGTCCTGAAACTTTAGAGATTACAGTTAAACGAGTTGGCAGTGCTTCTCCTGATTTACCTCCTGGTTTAGTTTCTAACTGGCTTCACAATCATTTACAAGTAGGTAGTCAAATCAAGTTATTAGGAGGTCCTCTGGGTAAGTTTACCTGCGCTGACACCAAAGACCGTAAGTTATTATTTATCTCAGCAGGAAGTGGCATTACACCGATGATTTCCATGACTCGATGGCTATATGACCAAGCAGTTGAAGCAGATGTAGTGTTTTTTCATAGCGCTCGTACTCCCGATGATTTAATTATGCGTCAGGAATTGGAGTTAATGGCATCGAGACGCTCCCTGTATCGCTTAGCAATGACTATTACTCAATCTGAGGGGGATAAATCCTGGTTAGGTTTGCGAGGTAGATTTAGTGCAGAAATGTTGTTATGTACAGTTGCTGACTGGAAATCGAGAGAGGTTTATGTATGTGGACCTGAACCATTTATGAAGTCAGTTAAAGAGGTTTTCACTAGTTTAGACTTTCCGATGGAAAATTATCATCAAGAAAGTTTTGGTGTAGGTAAAAAGATTGTCTCTAGAAAACCTGAATCTAATTTAGATTCTACGGAAAATCAAAGTCCTGATGCTTCTACCTCTCGGGTAATCTTCCAAGAGTCTCAAAAGCAAGTTACTTGTCAAGCATCGGATTCAATTCTATCTGTAGCCAAACAGGAGGGTGTAAATATTCGTGCAGGTTGTCTTCAGGGAGTTTGTGGCGCTTGTAAAAAACGGAAAATATCAGGTTCAATTAGGTATGAAGGGAATCCTGATGCTTTAGAAAAGCAAGAACAAGACGAAGGTTATATTTTACCTTGTATCGCTTTTCCTGTGGGAGAAGTAGCGATTGAAGCTTGATTAGGGTCTGCTGAAAAAGTAAGTTTTGGTGAGGAGAAAGGCAGGAGGCAGAAGGCAGGAGGCAGGAGGTAATAATGATTTATGAATTTTCGAGTAGTCAAAGAAAAAAATGCACTATTTTTAGCATAATACATCAGAAAATCTTGCACTTTTTCTGACAAAAAATGAGCTCAAACTTTTATCCAGTAACAGTTTTAGATTTATTCAGTAAGCCCTAATTAAGGAAAAATACTTAATTCTAAAGGTTATGAATTACTCTCCTACTCTGTAATAATTGAACTTCTAAGGGCATAATCTATTGATTTGCCTTTAGAGGTTCAATTCTAATAACACTAATTGCCCCGTCTAATCTTTTTTAAACCTAGTATACTTAAAAGGAACATACTGCCGATGATAGTACTAGGTTCAGGGATAGAAGTTATCTGTAGTACTTCACCCTGTCCAGCAAAAAATCCATTATTACTAACATATATATCGTCATTATCAGCGATAGTCAAAGCAGTAGGAGTAATTAAATTATCTACTGCCACGATTCTTCTATTGTCGGGAGTAACCTTAATCAAAGAACCAAAGGGTTGTCCTCCTAAAATTGAATCGCTATCATACTCAAGAACCCAAAGATTGCCTTGAGAATCAAAGTCCACATCTATCACGTTTGTAAATCCACTGCTAAATACTTCCGAGGTTGAGTTATTTAAGTCGATGCGAAATATACGTGCTTCCCCTACAGGTAAAGGAACACCAACTAACTCACCTACATATAAAGCATTATCTGGTCCTATTGTAGCGCCTGTAGGTACTTGTTGAGCAGGAATTGGATCTACGGGTATGGGAAGTCCGGGATTAGGAAAAAAGCGAATTTCGTTAAGTACATTCGCAACGTCAAGATTACTACCATCTAATTCAGCTTGCAAAATAGCATTAGCACCTGAATCAACAACAAAGACTTGGTCCCCTTCTAAAACTACGCTATAAGGATTACTAACAATATCATTAGGAAAAATTGGGGAGAAATCAGGGCTAAAAACAGTTATTATTAATCTCAAAGTCACCTAAGTTAGCAATATAATTAAGAGTCTCTACAGGATTGTCTGCAAATAAATTAACTTTGGCGATAGTGGCCATATTTCCTGCTTGATTGCCTAATTCAGGTGTGATGAATTCTGAGCGAAGATTAGGATTACTAGCAAATCCAAAGGCGATATACTCAAATCTTGCATCTATACCTAATGTTACTGGTTGTGGTTGAGTAATGAGTAATGAGTAATGAGTAATGAGTTAAAGAATTGATGCTCAACGCTTAAAAATTGGTATACCTTTGCAAGATATTGGCTAAAGAGAAATGAACTTTTTCTGAGGTTATTTTAGTACATAAGTTCTGGTGAAAGATCTGAGATATAAGCATTTCCATCAGAATCAAACACAATATCATTAGGTCCAGAAGCATCTGCTGAAAATGGAGGTAGAGGAGGTTGTAATGAAGGCCCTAATCCTTCAGGTATTGCCACAGAGGGTAAACCAGTGATAATTGAAGTTGATGTTTTATTGATAACATCAATACCAGTAATTGCCCCAGTGAGTCCGAATTGTAGTTGTGCGCCTGGAACACTAGGAGAAGGAATAGTTGGTAAAGTAGAGTTAAATTCTGTAACAGGTCCTCTTCCTGCTTCTGTAACATAGAGTTGACCATCAGGTCCAAAAGTTAACCCTCTGGGGCTGTTTAAATTTGTCGTTATAGATTCAACTCGAAAATTGGCTGCGAGAGTTTCATTTTGTGCATTTATTGTACATAAACAGATAGTCGTTAAAATTACACCTTGAAAGCGATTCATATTTTTAACTTTACATACTTTTAATAATACATTCAGTTGATAATCTTAGCAAATTTTAACATTTTTTTAACCAGGACTATCCTGTGCGAGGGTCTGAGTTTAAGGGGTTAGGATCAATTCTTTTACTTCAAAACTAATTACTCATTACTTCAAAACTAATTACTTCAAAACTCAACCACCATCAGTAACTTTGGGGAAAGATGCAAGATCTAAGCTAAGCGTAGCGCAGCACTATAGCAGAAACAAAAAAGGTAATTTACCAAGTTCAGTTGTTTTAGTTTAACAGCGATCGCTTTCTTCTTTTACTTAAAGTTTTTTTGAAAGGAAAAAACTATGGCTAAGCATTCTTGTTGAGTTAAGATAATACTAAAACCTTTGTAAGCTATAACTTCGCCATTGCTCGGTTTCTGATTCTTCTTTGAGTAAACGCCAGGTTTTTCCCTCTATTTGTCTTTGAAGATAAATATCAAATTGATTATCTTGTTGTTGTACTTTTTCCTCAGAAAGTTTCAGAGTCAGATGGTAATCTCCCTGTAAATGATAAGTAGGTAATTTACCAAGATATAAGGGCTCAAGTTGGTTAATTTTAACTTTACTGATTTGTAATTCCGGTAAAGAAGTAGTTAGTTGATCGCTCAAAGTTTGTTGAGTTTGTTCTAGTTGAACGGCGATCGCCCTCTTGACAATCTCCCCATCCGGTGAATAAGTCAAGGGTGGTTTCGGCGCCCCACAGGCTGTAGTCAAAAATAGAACAATAAAAATAATTAAAATTGGTAACATTTGCCTTATAGTGGGGATAAACCCTAAATAAGTAGAAAATAAAGGTGATTTTAAATTCATTTTTGCTAAAAGTCGCTAATTTGACTAAAAAAAAATAACTCAATTAAAATTTTAGTTGGGGACTTCTCTCAACATTGTTATTCAACATTAGTAAAAATAAGTATTTAATTAGCCCCTTCTTTACCTGATAATAAACTAAATCAAACCAAAACATCTAAGTCCTATAGGGTTAAATCGTTATGGAAAAATCATCTAAAGCTGAAAATATTGCTATTTTAGAAAAAACCATCGCACAATTGCAAGCAGTGGTTATACAATTAAATTCGGAAAAATCGGCAAATTTACCAGAAGCCTCAGAATTAGAAAGTTTACTCCAATCTAGTCAAAAAATAGCTCAAGAAATTGCTGCCTTTGACAAGTCTGAAACTCCCACTCAATCAACTAATGAGTTAAATAGTGATTTAAGCTCTCCACCAACCATAGAGGAAACCAAAGAAGAAATCTCTAGCACAGTTAAAACCAAGTCCTTCCGAGGTATAATCCTAGGGACAATTACCACTGTATTAATTATTGCCTTAGTTGTTTTTACCTTAAAATATTTTCCTAGTGAAACCGTTGAGCAACCTAATGAAATAGTAGAAACGCCCACGACTGTAGAAGAAGTGCCCGAATCTACCTCCTCTTCTCCGATGATTGAAGAAGAAACTAGTAAACCCGAACCCCAACCGCTACCATCACCAAAACCTGCTCCAAAATTAGAAATACAACCCCAACAGGGTTTAATTGCGGAGATTCAAGCAGAAGTAGCAGAAATAACTGATAAATACAGTGAAGACTTAATTAGATTTGTAGAGGCTGATTTTTTAGCTAGTCGTTTAATTATTCGAGTAGGGGAACAATGGAATGAGTTGAGTGAATCCCAAAAGCAGAATATTGCTAATCAGATTTTAGCACGTTCTCAAATCTTAGATTTTCGTAAATTAGAGCTACGAGATTTAAATGATTCAATCTTAGCTCGTAATCCAGTAGTTGGCGATCGCATGGTCATGTTTGAGTAATGAGTAATGAGTAATGAGTAATGAGTAAGAAGGTAGCCTGTAGTTGTAGTTGTAGGGTGTGTTAGGGCGAAGCCCGTAACGCACCAAACATGAGTAATGAGTAATAAGTAATGAGTAATGAGTAAGAAGGTAGTATTAGTAGGGTGTGTTAGGGCGAAGCCCGTAACGCACCAAACATGAGTAATGAGTAATAAGTAATGAGTAATGAGTAAGAAGGTAGTATTAGTAGGGTGTGTTAGGGCGAAGCCCGTAACGCACCAAACATGAGTAA
>NZ_JALKVM010000299.1:0-1489 GCF_057440575.1 Johannesbaptistia floridana | reverse complement strand
ATTGGCAGCGAATTGGGCAATTTTCTCTCAAGAAAGTTATGTTAATTCGTAGGTCTAATAAACGTAAGCGTTGTTTAAATTACGGGCGACTAAAGTCGTCGGTTCGCCTTTCCTCCCCGCACTAAAGTTACGGGGATTCCAGGCTTTCAATTACTTCTGTTGAAGGTATTCACGGTACTTTTGGATTATGGGCTTTATTACTATTTCCAATCTTCGTGGTGTATATTTTTCGTCGAGGCCATAAAAAGCTAATTCAGCCTGATTTGTTCCAAAAAATGACTACTAAAATCGGACATCCCCTGTGGTGGTATTCCTTGCATCGGTTAGTCAATACCTTGATTATCTTTGCTCTGAGTTTTGCCCTTTTTTCTGGTAAAATGATGGATGAAAAATGGCTTCCCCGAGGGGAATTAAATCACCTTTGGTACTATGCACATTTACTCTCTTGGGCCATCTTACTGATTTTTATCTTACTCCATTTACTCATGAGTGCCAAAATAGGAGGAACTCCTCTACTATTATCTATGCTTGATTGGTATTTTCGCCCCTCGGATAATCCACGCCAATGGCGGGTTTTGAATTTAAAACGCGCTCTTACTTGGACTTCTACTCCCAATATATTTAGAGTTTTAGAGAGTATCTTTTTAATTGTTATCCTAGCCGCTTGGGTGATCTCCTGGATCAAATAAATAACTCATAGTTAACCAAAATGTTCCATGAATCGTATTTTAATTGCTGAAGATGAACCTAAAATTGCTGCTTTTGTGGAAAAGGGCTTAAAAGCTAATGGGTTTGTCACGGAAATTGTTTCAGATGTTAATATTCTCTTAGAAAAAGCCCTAAGTAATGAGTTTGATTTACTATTATTAGACTTAGGATTACCTGGTAAAGATGGATTAACTATCCTAGAAGAATTAAGAGGTCAAGGGGCAAGTTTATCCATTATTATTTTAACCGCAAGAGATAATCTCAAAGATAAGATTACAGGATTGGAAGGAGGAGCGGATGATTATATGACCAAACCTTTTCGCTTTGAAGAATTATTAGCTAGAATTAAACTGCGTTTAAAAAATAATCAAACTCAATCAACCTCAGTTACAAACATTTTAAAGTCGGGTAATATTACACTCAACTTAAAAAGTCACCAAGTTTATGTCAAAGATGCACAGGTAGAATTATCAATTACAGAATTTAGGTTACTAGAAACATTAATATCCCAGAAAGGACAAGTTATAACTCGCCAGCAATTATTAGATCATGTGTGGGGATATAATTATGATCCAGGATCAAATATTGTAGATGTTTATATCGGATATTTACGGAAAAAATTAGGCAAAAATTTAATTGAGACAGTTAGGGGAATTGGTTATCGATGGTCAGGATAAAACCAGGGCTATTTCGTTCTTGAGAAAGAAAATGGTGAGGAGAAGCACCGGAGCAGGGAGCAGGGAGCAGGGAGCAGGGAGCAGGGAGCAGGGAGCAGGGAGCA
>NZ_JALKVM010000298.1:0-8636 GCF_057440575.1 Johannesbaptistia floridana | reverse complement strand
CTCTATAATCTTTGTCTCCTAGGGGTTTAACATCAATTCTTTTACTCATTACTTCTTACTTCTTACTTCTTACTCATTACTTCAAGACTCATTACTCATTACTCATTCTGTCTCCTTACAAAACGAAAAAGTGTGACTATAATAAAAGTATTGAATTTTAATATTGTAATCTTGCCTCAATATTAATGCCTGTGTCGTATCACTAACTTGACTTTTAGAGAAATTGAATTATGGATTTGCACAATTTTGACCATAACTTACATAACCTTCACACTGACCATAACCTAAATAACGAGCTTAATAACCCTCAAGAGTTACAGCATCAGCCTAATCCACTAGACACACAACTAGATACTCAATTCAATACCCAATTAGATACACAACAAATGGGTATCTCACATAATCCAATGGGAATTCATGAACCTTCTTCCCTACATAATCCCCTTGAGTCTCAGCATTTAACTGATTATCAGCACCAATCTTTAGACCATTCTTTCAATCAATCCCATTCTCTTTTATCTGAGACTAATCATCAATCTTTGATGGACCAGTATAATCATCATCATAATAGTTTATTAGAACAACACCATCTCGGTAATTCCCATACTGTTTATGATTCTCACAACCTAAGTAATACCCACTCTCATCATGATTCAACCCTCCGAACTGGTTCTGATAAGGCTTCAGAGTTGATGAAAAAGGCTCAACAAGAGCAAACATTAGCTGACCAAGCTAAAAAAGATTCTCAATGGAATAGTAAAGTGGCCTCAGAGTGGCGTCATGATCATATTCCAGGGTCTGAGACCTATGACAGTAAAGCAACCCATAAAATGGCTGAGGCGGAAGCACACCAAGCAGAAGCAAATAGACTGAGACAAAAGGCTAGTGAAATCTAATCCAGAAGCTCTTGGTATACTTGTAATTACAAGTAAAGCTGTTATGGCGCTTAAACTGGGTTTTGTCAGTGATATTTAATATTAGACTAAATCTAGTTTTCGCGCTTGTCTTTATGTTTATACTCCTTCTAATACGCGCATCTGGTTATTAACTATGCTTTATAAAAAAGTACTGGAGTACGGGAAAGACCTTTTAAGTAAAATTACTTAAGGTTTCGATAAAATGTATATTATCATACATTAATTTCTTAGACAAAATCTAAAAAAGCACTCATATACAAGTTATGGCTTTGTCAAGTTTTATCTTAAGAAAGATGTTTACAAACATCCTTATGAAAAGAGGGTGGACAAAACCACCAAACTATACTTACACCAATATAAACTCACAGGAGATAAAAAAACTATGGTTGACCCATTATCAATGGCACTACTGTATGGAGGCGGTTTAGCTATTAGTGCGTTATCTAGTGCTTGGTCTGTCCATAAAAATCGGGTATCTTCAGAAATGCAAGGTGTTCTCAATCGTCAACATTCTGAAAAATTAAGCAGCCTGAATCGAGAAAACGCTGAGAGAATGCAGTTAACTCAAATGAAGTTTTCTTATGTACAACAACTAAATAATCAAAATTTTCAAGAAAAAATAGCTGAGTTTAATGCCAGAAATGCTAGAGAAATAGCTGAGTTTAATGCAGAGAAAGCGAAGGAACTAGAAATATTTCGTCAATCGGTAAATGTGGCCATTCATCAAGAAAACTTGAATTTTCAGAAGTGGCGATTTGAACAAGAAAAAAAACTGCAATACGAGATGTTGCAGTTGCAGCAAAACTTTCAAAGGGAATTACAAAGAACTCAACACGAAAGCGCTTTGATACAAATTAGGGAGAGAATCAGAGAAGATAAAAGCGCTATATCTACCTTAGCATCTGATTTACTAGAGAATTCTCTAAGTTATGAAGTGATGCCTCTCAAAGTTCTCCTCTCTCCTCCTGTATTAGATTATGATTCGAGTATTTCTCAACCCTATAAAACAGGGTTAGAAAGTTTTTTAGCAGAAGAAATCCGTCAATTTTTGCATCAAGGCTATTTAAACAATCATCAACGTCCTGTACAACTCCTGGATAAGGCGTGGTTAACTAAAAGACAAGGAGGTGGAGCGGCTTTACAGCAACTTCATAGTGTCTTAAAAGCAATTCCTGTGTTGGTCTTAGAATCAGAAATTATCCCTGGAGATGAGCTGAATTTTCGTTTAGGTTATTGGAGTGGGGGAAGTTTACCCTTAGTAGAGTCAAGCATTTTATCTCGTTATCCTTTCCATGAATTAGCATATCAATCAGCTTTGCAAAATGCCCTTGCTTGGGAGAAAACTCGTGAAAAACTCACAGAAATGGGTAAATCAGAAGACTATATCAAAAAAATGGGAGGTGTAAAAGAGGTAAATTTACAAAGATACAAGCAAGAGATAGCAGAAAAAGAGGAATTAGAAGAAAACGGAATTGATACATCAGATTTTCCCTTCGGTAAATCTTTAGAGATTACCCTCGAAGATATTAAAAACTTTTATCAATGTTTAGCAGTTTGGCATTGTCTAACTATTTCTTTTTGCGCCGATATTCTATTTTTTGAACATTCTTGGGAAAATACACCGCTTTTGCCTAGCTTATTCCCTTATCTGCTGCAAAGATATGCGAAAAACCCCTTATTAACATCAGAGTTTTGGCAAAAAAATATTATCGAACTTGTTGAGGGATATAGTGATATTTATGATGGTTTTGAGAAGGATTTTTCTGGGGCAATGCCAGAAATTAGAATGCGGTTTGCCTTAACTTTGGCAGATTTACCCGATGAATACAAGTATTTAGCTTTACAACAAGGTAACAAGGCTTTATCTGATTGGTTACAGGGGAATAATATTTCTAGGGATAAGGTATTTGATGTAAATGTGGATGAAGATTGTCAACTTCTCAAAAATATTATCTATCAAGAAGACCAACCCTTCTTAGACAGTTTAAGTCAGTTATTAGATAAAGTTAAAGAGGTAGAAGGAATTGACAGCAGTCAAACAGCGAGAATAGGTAGTCTTTTAGTTGGCTGGCAGTTTTTAAAGCGCTGGGGTACTATTCCAAAATTATTGCAACCACTACCTGATGAACAATTAGTACCTGATGAACCAATAGATCCTCGATACGATAGGTTAAAGTCTTTGTTAGAAACAGAAGAATGGCAAGCCGCAGATGAAGAGACAGCAAGATTGATGCTGCAAATCATGAATCGAGAACAACAAGGTTATTTAAGTTCTGATGATTGTCGCAATTTTCCTTCAAAAGAGTTGAAAATAATTGATGACTTATGGGTAAAATATAGTAAAGGTCATTTCGGCTTCTCGGTGCAAAAACAAATTTACATTGAATGTGGTGGCACCCCGGGAGAGTATGATAGTAATGCCTATAATAAATTTGGCGATCGCATTGGCTGGAAATATGGGAACAATATGGGAAAATGGAAGGCATATAATCAGCTTTCTTTTACTACAACTTCTCCACAAGGACACCTCCCCGCATTTCGCATTTTTGGTTTTGTGGTGGGTAGTGGGTGGGTTTTGGAGTTGGGGGAGGGTTGGTATTCTTTTCTCTTCTCTAAAGTATAGCACCACTAGGCTTTAGAGAGATCAAGTTTTTTTCTACAAAAAGATCAACCACCTAATCATAATAGTTTCAGCGATTAATTACCTGTTACCCCGGCACGATGTATTTATTAAAAAAACAAAATGTCACACGCAGCTCGACGAAATCTTTCTAAAAATATAGAGAAAAAAGTAATATTTTATACAAAAAAGCCCATAAAAGGGGACAAAAAGATACAATAAGCCTATGATAATTGCTTGAATTCAGTAATAATTTTTTAAAAACTCTTTAACTACAGACTGATTATAACAATTAGCTAAGATAAACTTTTCTGCCACTTCTACTACTTTTGAATTGCGGTTTCGCCAATCTTGATAAATCTCTTTAGCTTTTTGATTTGCCTGAGTATTCTTGATTTTTTGATTTTCCTTTTTCTTTTTGCTGAATCTAGTTAATTTGGGTAATAAATTATCTCCCCAGTAACACTTCTTATACTGTTTTTCTTGAGGTTGATAATTATTGCAAAATTGACGATATTTGTAGGCACATTCTTCTAAATTTTCTCCTAAACTTAAAAAAGCTGGGTGCCATGTGGTTAAACCATCATCTCCTAATCTCTCATAAACGCCATAATTACTAAAATCGAAGAAAAAACCTTTTTGCATCCCAGCGGCTTTAGGATTTCCATGAATATATCTTAGGGTATTCAACGCTCTTCTGTAGTCAGAATTAGCAAAGCTAGTTTTATGATATCTTTTTTCCCAAAAGTGACCAGTTCTTTTTAACATGCGATTAAAACACATTGCCGAATACCAATTAATAAAGTGCATAATTTTAGGCAAATCTTCTGGTTGCTTTGGTTCGATTAAATAATGAATATGGTTAGACATGATACATATAGCATAAAGCTTAAATTGATGTTTAATTATTGCTTGCTTTAACACATATAGTAAAATCTGGCGACATTCTAAACGAGTAAGGCGAAACTCGCGATTGTTACAACGAGTAGTTACATGATAAGATGTACTCATAGTGTTTAATTAATTAATTGCAGTTTAATCTTTTTAATAATCTGGTTCTTTTTTGTTGACGTAATTGGGCCTCAACTTTGGCGATCGCTTCATCTAAAAATAAGTTATACAATGTGAATGATTATAAACCTTAACTAGGGCGATTCGGTAGTAATCTCTTGTCTAATATAATAGAAATATTTAATAGTGGACCAGAGGTGCAGCGATCGCACTTCTTGTAGGTTGGGCAGGGAGATAACCCAACAAACTACTAATCCTCTAAAGTTGATGTGAAAAAATTATATAGCAGTAGTTCGTGTTAACACAATATATTTTGATTGATCACAAACTTTTCCCCCCAACCCCCCTTTACTAAGGCAGGGCTGTTTTATTCTAAAATTTTGTCGTAAGCTAGAAGCTAGACACAACAAAAGTTGACGCTCTTTTTAGCTATTATTAGAAAAAAGGGGATTTATTATTAGCAAAAAATCCCCTCTCCCTGCTCAGAAGCTCCCTGCTCCCTGCTTTTCCTCACCATTTTCTTTGTCAAGAACAAAACAGCCCTGCCTTTACTAAGGGGGGCTTTTTATCACAGTTGTAAACATCTACAAGGCGAGCTTGCTATACAACTTTATTTTTAAAGAGCTTCCTTTTGGAATCGCCGATAAGCTTTTTTTGCAACTAAAATTTAACTAAGCGATCGCACTTCTTGTAGGTTGGGCAGGGAGATAACCCAACAAACTACCTAATCCTCTAAGGTTGATGTGAAAAAATTATACAACTTTATTTTTAAAGAGCTTCCTTTTGGAATCGCCGATAAGCTTTTTTTGCAACTAAAATTTAACTAAGTGAAGATGATTTATGGAGATAAAGGTAATGACTCCCCTACCCGCTGTCATGAATTCTGTGGAAAAACTGGGTTACCGCGTTACAGTAGGTGACGTAGCAGCTAATGCCGGCTTAGAAATTAATTTAGTTCAACAGGAATTATTAGCTTTAGCCTCCACAGCAGGTGGACATTTACAAGTTGCGGAAACAGGTGATATTTTATATCTTTTCCCTAAGAATTTCCGAGGGATTTTACGTAATAAATATTGGCAGTTGCGTTTACAAACATGGTGGCAAAAAATATGGAGGGTTTTATTTTATCTAATTCGTATTTCTTTTGGTATTATTTTAATTCTCTCTATCTTGCTATTGTTAATAGCGATCTCTGTTTTCGTGATTACTATTAGTACAAGTGGTAGAGATGAAAACTCAGATGTTGGTAGTAATGATTCCGGCAGGGGTGGAGGTTTGATATTTTTCCCTAGATTTTTGATTGGTCCAGATTTTTGGTGGTTTTTTAATTGGGATTATGGTTATCAACCCCGTCAATCCCGACAAAGTTCTAGGCGATCGCCAGAAAATAAAATGAATTTTCTCGAAGCAGTCTTCTCCTTTTTGTTTGGAGATGGCAACCCCAATGCTAACTTAGAAGAACGTCGTTGGCAAGAGATTGGTAAAGTTATCTCTTCTCATCGGTGTGCCGTAGTTGCTGAACAAATTGCCCCCTATTTAGATAATGCTGAAGTTTCCACCAGTGATAACGAAGATTATTTACTGCCTGTGTTAACTCGTTTTAACGGTTATCCAGAAGTTTCAGATCAAGGTGAGATTATTTACTACTTTCCTGATTTACAAGTAACGGCCAATAAACGACAGGTTGAACCAGTTGCTCCCTATTTACAAGAAAAATTATGGCGTTTTAGTGCCGCAGGCAGTGGTCAAATTATCGGAGCAATTATTTTAGGGGGTGTTAATTTTGTTCTTGTTTTAGTTCTCGGTTACTTGTTAAAGAATAATTCAATTAGTGAATTAGGAAGCTTACTAACTTTTGTGGCCTCTATTTATGGGATTTTGTTAGCATACGCGATCGCTTTTTTAGTCATACCTCTAGGGCGTTATTTTTGGTTACAGGGCAAGAATCAAGCCATTCAAAAGCGTAACCAAAAACGTCAGGACAAAGCAATTCTTCTCGAAAAACCTTCACGAAAATTAGTTGATAAAATCAATTATGCCCAGCAATTTGCTACAAGCAAAGTTATTGATGAGCAAGATATTATTTACTCTACAGACAAAGATTTACTCGAACAAGATTTAGAACGAGCAGATCAAATAGATGAGGAGTGGCGAAGACGATTAGAATCTGAATCAGATTGAATTTTTTCCTAATTATCGTGATGAATTCATAGAAATGTGAGGATCAGGAATATAATTTAGATAAGTCCTTAAGACCGTTGGTTGTGATTCCTTCACCACTAGCGGCCATCTTCCATTCATCATTGTGACGATAAACCTCAGCTAAAATTAAACCAGTACTGCCTTTATACTGATTACCAGAAAGGGTATAGCGGGCGATTTCTTTGTTATTATTTCCTACATCTACCAGACGAACAAAAGCATTTTTTACTTGGCTAAAATCTTGTTTTCGTTTTAGGCACTCATAAATATTCACTACAAAAACTAGTTTACAGATACTAAGAGGCACTTGGGGTAAGTTGACAATAACTTGTTCATCATCTCCAGCTCCGGCGCCTGTAAGATTATCTCCTAAATGTATGATTGAATCAGAATGATGTCGCAAATTACCAAAATACACAATATCTTGATTACTTTTCAGTTTATCTTGACTATCGAGACACAAAACTGAGGCATCTAAATCAAAATCTGGTGTACTGTTAAACACACCCAAAAGATTACTAGACTTTTTGTCAGCCACATCCCAACCTAAACCACACATTAATCTAGTTAAATTAGGGGCTTCTTTTTTTAAAGAAATTCTTTGACCTTTTTGCAGATTAATTGTCATTTTTTCTCCATAAATTAAATTGAGGTTGATTTGTGGGCAATAATAGCCCACACTCTACATTCTAGTTTTGATAACGATTTAAAACTGCCGCCAAGCCACCTTGGTAACCAGATCCCACAGCATTCATACGCCATTCACCGCCTTTAAGATAAATTTCTCCAATAATCATGGCGGTTTCGATTGAGTAATCTTCAGTTAAATCATAACGAAGTACTTCTGATTTTGTTTTTACATCAACTAGGCGAATAAAAGCGTTATTAACTTGGCCAAAATTTTGTCCTCTTGCATCAGCTTCATGGATAGTGGCAACAAAAACTAATTTTTCTACCTCTTGAGGGATTTTCTTGAGGTTAACTAGAATTACCTCATCATCTCCTTCTCCTACACCTGTTAAGTTGTCGCCTAAATGTTCTACAGAATGGTTTGGATCTGGACTTTTGAGATTGTTATAAAATATTAAGTGTTTGTCAGAAACTAATTTTTCATCACTACCTAACAAAAAGACAGAAACATCTAAATCAAAATCTGTACCTGAATCAACTTTTTTAAGATCCCAACCTAACCCCACCATTACAGCTTCTAAACCAGGGGAAACTTTTTCTAGAGAGACTCTTTCTCCTTTGCTTAAAGAAATTCCCATAATAATAATTCTCCAGATGCAAAATAATTTTACAGTTCAAGTATAACCCGGCCACAGCAATTGGGAATTCGGAAGTCAACCCTTGTTAATTCGGAAATATCTACATCTTAAAATTATGAGTTCGGCAGATTTATTAAAATTCTAGGTTTGTGGATAACCTTACTAGAATGAAGATTTATTGCTCTAAAAATTCCAGATAATCTATTGCTGCTTCTAGTCTTGATGGATAAGATTCAGCAAATTCTGCAAACCAAAACCCTTCACTAGAGTCAGGAGGTAAATCTTTTAAGAATTGTTGAGCTTTTTGTTCTAATTGTTTACGCTGTTGTTGTTTTCTTTGTTCTGCTTTAACTATATCTTCTAAATTATCTCGATAAGAAGTTTTAGGTTGATTTTTTGGTTTACTTTCATAGTTTTGTTTTAATTGGCTAAAGATATTCTCACTCTCTGATGAAGATGTCTCTGGAGTAGTTGCCTGTTTTTGTTGACGGTTTTGTTTTAATTGGCTAAAGATATCTTCACTCTCTGATGAAGATGTTTCGGGAGTAGTTGCCTGTTTTTGCTGACGGTTTTGTTTTAATTGGCTAAAGATATCTTCACTCTCTGATGAAGATGTTT
>NZ_JALKVM010000297.1:0-1493 GCF_057440575.1 Johannesbaptistia floridana | reverse complement strand
TTTACAGTTATGGAAAACGAATCCAACAAAAGCCAGTCATCTTTAGATGTATCTACTCAACCTATTAAAATATACGAGAAAACCTACTATTTACCTGTACTCAATAGCTCCGGTTTTACTGAGTTACAAAAGAACATCAAAGCTCGTCAAGAGTTAATTAGAGCAAACCAACGTAAAATCAAGCAAACAACCTCAGAAAGAGTCTTTTTCTGGATAAAAACCGAAAAAGAAATTGAAGAAAACAGAGACATTACCTTTGAGGAGAAATTCCAAGAATTAGAAAGATTGGTAACTGACTATAACACTATTATTAATTTTCTTAGTCAACATAAAACTTCCTATGAGCGCTTCTTTATAGAATTAACCCAAGAATTAAAAGGAATAGTCCATCAAAAATGTGGGGATTTGGCTAATGTTGAACAAGAGCGCTTATTACAAGAAGCAGAAGATAAAACGGATCCCGTTTTATTCAACCTATATCAAAGCCAAAAGCAACAAATCTTTAATAATGTCTTCATTTTGTACCGTGTGACTCAATTAATGCTCAAAAAAATCCAACTAATCAACGATAGCATTCAAAAACTAGCCAGCGATCAAGTTGAGCAAAGACAACTACTAGAAAATATGGTATCGAGACTTAAAAAGTATCAAAAGGCTTATGAGTTACAAAAAAAAATAGATAAAATTGAACAAGATATCACTAAATTAGCAGAAATAGCTCAAAACTTTGAAAAAATTATGAGTCCAGTATTAGGACCTTTTCAGGGTTTAATTGACCAGGTAGTGGGTATAGACGAGGAATTATCAGCTACAGTAGAAGAAATTAGGTTATTAGTCGGGGATTTATTCCAAACAGATGTGCGTCTATCTAGTTGGGATAAACAGGGTAATTTAGGAGATGAGGTGCTTGATTTTCTAGTCAAAGGCTATCAAAAACAAGAATATATCAGAGATGGTTTAGACGCAGCTTACTTCCAAAGCATTGATAGTTTAGACCAATTATCACTACCACCAAAGGTGTTAGAGAATACCTCCTTAACTACAAGACTGCAATCAATAGAAGCAGATGTGGATAGTCAATTAAATCAAATGATAAGCCAATATCAAGTAGAGATATATCAAGCTAATGATTATCCTAGTCATAGTAATATCCCACCTTCTAAATCTCAAGTTGAGGTCAATCAAGCTAGTAGATATTCTGTTGATAGTAATATCTCTCCATCTGTAGCCAAGAGTGAAAGAGGAGTAGATTATACTAAATTAGAGAAGTTACTAGCAAATTCTAACTGGAATGACGCAGATAAAGAAACAAATAGATTAATGCTTCAGCTAGGAGATAAAGGGGGAAAAGGATATTTAAACCTAGATGACTGTAAAAACTTCCCCAAGGAGGAATTACAGACTATTGATAAGCTATGGCTAAAATACAGTGATAATAAATATGGCTTTTCTGTGCAAAAACAAATTTATTTAGAAAAAGGTGGTAAACTAGA
>NZ_JALKVM010000296.1:0-8799 GCF_057440575.1 Johannesbaptistia floridana | reverse complement strand
TTACTCATTACTCATTACTCATTACTCATTACTCAACCACAACCAGTAACTTTGGGTAAAGATGCAAGAGCTGAGTTGTAGGTTGGGTTAAACAAAGTGCAACCCTACTGAAATAGTTTTATCCTTTGAGAGTTTTTTGAAAATTTTTGCGATATGAGCTATTGGCTACAAATAAAACGGGCCACAATAGAGCTAGGCCAATTTTTGTAGGTAGACTACGGCTAAAGTTGGTTTTACGAAAACCTTGGAGAAATTTTACTATTCCACCAATATAAACTAGTAAAATGAGGATTACTGCTATTTTAATCATTTTTCTACTGCTTAGTTTACCAAACTAATTATTTTTATGTAGGAGTAGGTTGATATGTATTTCTATTATTTAGATTTTACTACCAGCCTTATTTATTTTGTAATTACTACTACTATCATATCATGATTTACACCTAATCGAATTAACTACATGGTTAGATAATTAATTAACTTAAACAGCGAATTGCTTCTAGTAAGCCTCTAGCTTTACTGAGGGTTTCTTCGTATTCTTGCAGGGGTTGAGAATCTGCAACAATTCCCGCACCTGCCTGTACAGAAACTAAATGTTGATTACTTTGAAGGGAACGCACAATCATGGTCCGAATGGTAATGGCGCTATTGAGTTGACCTTCAAAGTCATAATAACCGTAAACTCCCGAATAAGGACCCCGTCTTTCTGTTTCTAATTCGTTAATAATCTCCATGGCTCTAATTTTTGGTGCTCCACTAACAGTGCCTGCCGGAAAAGAAGCTTTGAGTAAATCCCAGGCATCTTTATTATCTTGTAGAATACCAATCACATTACTAACTATGTGCATGACGTGGGAATACTTCTCAATAACCATTAACTGGTCCACTTCTATAGTACCAGAAACACAAACTCGGCCTAAGTCATTGCGTCCTAAATCCACTAGCATAACGTGTTCAGCTATTTCTTTAGGATCTTTTAATAGTTCTTGGGCTAAAGCTTTATCTTGGTCTGGAGTAGTACCTCGTCGGCGGGTTCCAGCTATTGGTCTGAGGGTAGCTTTGAGACGGTTATCTGGTAAGCGTTCAGCTTTGACCATCACTTCTGGACTAGAACCAATGATTTGCCAGTCACCAAAATGGTAGTAAGCCATATAGGGTGAGGGATTTATTGACCTGAGAGAACGATAGAGGGCAAAGGGTTCTCCATGATATTCTGTAGTTAGTTTTTGAGATAGTACTACTTGAAAGATATCCCCTTGGTGAATATATTCTTTGGCTTTGACTACGCTTTGGCAGAATTGCTCCTGAGTGGTATTGCTTTTGTATACTAAATCTTGGGAAGAAAGCTTACTCACACTCTCGGGGGAAATCCATTCTAGGGGTTGGGCGTCAATAGGTAAATCTAATTTAAGTTTAGTTACTAATTTGGTGACGCGATCGCAAGCTTGTTGATAAGCTTCGTATAAGTCATCTTGGTCATTATCTAACTTAGCGTAGGCGATGGCCCAGATTTTTCGTTTAACTTGGTCAAAAATTAACAGGTTGTCTATTTGCATCCAGACTCCGTCGGGTAAATCTCCGGTTTCTGGCGCCGATATTGGTACTGTTGGTTCAATCCACTTAATTAACTCATAACCCCAAAAGCCAAATAAACCGCCAATTCCTGCGGGTAATTGTGGCAGTTTCACTGGTTTAATCTCTTTGAGACAGTTAGCCACAATCTCGAAGGGATTACCTGTGTAGATAGATTTTGACCCATCGCGGTAGGTTTGAGTTGTTGTTTCTCCTCTTGCTTCTAATATCCAGATCGGATCTGCACCCAATAGGCTATAGCGCCCTAGGTTTTCGCCTCCTTCCACTGATTCCAACAAAAAGTTATATTTTTGTCCTGCACATACCTTGTACCAGGCTGATACTGGAGTTTCTAGATCAGCAATCCATTCTTGATATACTGGAATAAAATTACCTTTTTTCGCTAGGGCAGTAAATTCAAAGAAGTCTGGAAAGATCATAATTTTAGCCTGGAGATGTAAAAAAATAAAAAACAAGGAGATTGAATAACAAAATTCAGTTTAACCTTTTTTTTGTTCTTATCTCCTTGTTCTCAAAATAAAAATGAAATGAACTAAGTGTACTGAAACCGCCCTGGATTTTAAATCCAGGTAACCGATGACTTTAGTTTATACTTCGTAGGGAGTTTTACCAGAAAATTTTAAGGTTGCTGGTTCTGGGTTGTTACCTATTTTTCTGTCTATTTTGCCATAATATTCACGTCCTTCGTTAACCTTTTCAGGAAATACGCCATCTGCTGGATGAAGATATTGCACTTCACCATTGGGATAAACCCGATAAATTTTGTAATCTTCCATTTTTGGTTTGAACTTAGTGCGTAATTGAGTACCTAAAGCTAAGCACTGCTCTTTACGGGCAAAATAGAGAATATTTTCTCCTTCGTTCATAATTGCTGCACCGCCTGTGGGCATCTCGAAGGCTTGTTCTTTTGAGCTTGTCCAAGTAATTACATACTTTTCCTCTCTGTCTGCTGCTGATAGTAAACCACCAGTGCTGCCACCGAATTTAGGCATTTTTCCAGTAAATTCCATGCTCATACTCTTCTAATTCAATCTTTATTATTCTTATTTTGAGCGTGACTAAATTGCCACTCTACTTTGGTTATATTATCCTTTTGTTCCTCAATTAAGAGCGAAAATGTCAAGAACTGTAACATTTAACCCCAAATTACCCCTATTTTTTCAAGAAATGTTAATATTTGTTAAGTATCGGCTTTTTAGAGATTAAGTGCGATCGCCAAAGTTGCTGGTGAGGGGAGATTGTAGAATGTGCAAATGGGCGAATTTAGAACCACAAAGATTAATAATTTTTTCTCTGAGTTATTTAGTACATAAGTTCTGGTTAAAAATCTGAGTAAAACCTAAAACCTCACACCTGATATGTGTAAATCTCAACTAACTGAACAACTTCTAACTGTTGAAGAATATCTTAACTATGATGATGGGACAGATGTTCGCTATGAACTTGTTAAGGGAAAATTAATAGAAATGCCTCCAGAGAGTAATCTCAATGCTCGTATTGCTGCATTTTTATTTACAGAATTTCTCTGATGCTTCAGTTTTTACTGGGGATCAGTCTTTGGTTTCGGTTTTATTTCCTAATTTTCAACTCACTGTTAATCAAATTTTATTAGAAAATAGATATTAAAAAGAAATATAAGATTAGTCGATACAAAAACTACTATTAATAAAATAGTTAAAGCGATCGCACATCAGTAGTAACTCTGATTTCTTATACTAACAAACATTCTACTCAGATCTTGCACCAAAGCCCAAAAGTTGCTGGTGTAAGGGTAATTTAGAATGCGCGAATTAAGAATGTAGAATGATTTTTTTAGTATAAATACTCAATTTTTAGTTATTAAAATCTATTGAGCCATCAAATAAATAAATTTTGACCAGATAAAATAGTACTTTTGTTCTCTGAGGGGGTGAGTTTAATTAAAAAATCAATTTTGAATAAGGATTAGTTAGTACAATAGTACTGGTGCTTTGATCTAAGTTCTATACTGATTAAATAAACACATTACTACAAAAGATACAAATGAGTTTTTCTCCAATATCAGAGACAATTATTAAACAGGCTAATAACCCTGCAACTTCCCCTCAGGTTTTAGAAGAAATTTATCGCCAATATTCTCATGATGAAATTAAACTCGCTTTAGTGAGTAATCCTAATACTCCTGAAGAGATTTTATGGAAATTAGGAGAAGATTTTCCCCAACAATTATTAAGTAACCCCGTATTTAATTTATTGTTACTAGCAAATCCTAACTTGCTGGCGGATATGCCGGAAGCAACCTTGAGTAGTATAATGCGGCTACCAGACGTTGAAGAATCTTATGTTTTTTTCGCTTTAAACAATTGTCGAAAAAATGAAAAAATACTGGCAGGGATTATTTCTGATCAAAAAACACTATTCAATAAGTGGCGACAAGATAATCCTGATGCAGATATTAGCTTAAGTGGTGCCGATTTAAGAGATGCCGATTTACAAGGTGCCGATTTAAGAGATGCCAATTTAAGACGTGCCAATTTACAGCATGTCAACTTAAGACTTGCCAACTTACAGAATAGCGATTTAGATGGTGCCAATTTACAGGATACCGATTTAAGAGATGCCAATTTACAGGATGCCAATTTACAGAATGCCAATTTACAGGATGCCAATTTACAGAATGCCAATTTAAAACGGACCTATTTAGAGAGTGCCTATTTGAGTGGTGCTCAATTAAATCAGAATACCCGGATAGAAAAAAAATGGTTTAGAGTTTGGGATATTCTCAATAATCCCACTCCTAGAAGAAATTTAAGACGCGCCAATTTAAATGATGCTCAATTAAATGATGCTCAATTAACAGGTGCCAATTTACGTGGTGCTCAATTAAAGGGTACCAATTTACAAAATGCCAATTTACAAAATGCCAATTTACAAAAGGCCAATTTACAAGATGCCAATTTACAAGATGCCAATTTACAAGATGCCAATTTAAGTGGTGTTAATTTACAAGGTGCCTGTTTATTTTTTGCTAAATTACAAGGTGTCAATTTAAGGAGTATCGATTTAAGTGGTGTTAATTTAAGTGGTGTTAATTTAAGTGGTAACGATTTAAGTGGTGTTAATTTAAGTGGTGTTAATTTAAGTGTTACTGATTTAATTGGTACTAATTTAAGTGGTACTGATTTAAGTGGTGTTAATTTAAGTGCTACTAATTTAAGTGGTACTAATTTACAGGGTGCCAATTTACAAGGTGCCAATTTACAAGGTGCCATTTTATGGAGTGCCAATTTAAGAGATGCCAATTTACAAGATGCCGATTTAAGTAATGCCTTGTTATATTGTGCCAATTTACAAGATGCCAGTTTACAAGGTGCCGATTTAAGTAATGTTAAGTTAAATAAAAATACCCAGATAGATGCAAAATGGTTAAGGGTTTGGGAGATTATCAATAATCGAACTTCCCAAGGTGCCAATTTTGAGGAAAATATAGTAAATATATACTAAAAAAAGAGCGATCGCCATTAATACCAATCCCTATTTCTTATAAATATAACTAAGTAGAATATTAAGCTTGAGCAAAATATATAGCAATGAGCCAATAGATGTTGACAAAAATGATGAAAAGCCCCCCTTGGTAAGGGGGGAAGGGGGGAAAAGTTAGTGATAAATGTTGTTAACACCACTGCGGTCACTGCTATAGTAAAAATATACTAAAAGAAAAGCGATCGCCATTAATACCAATTCCTATCTCTTATAAATATAACTAAGTAACATGTTAAATTTGAGGAAAATATAGTAAAAATATACTAGAAAAAGAGCGATCGCCATTAATACCAATTCCTATCTCTTATAAATATAACTAAGTAACATGTTAAATTTGAGGAAAATATAGTAAAAATATACTAGAAAAAGAGCGATCGCCATTAATACCAATTCCTATCTCGTATAAATATAACTAAGTAGAATATTAAGCTTGAGCAAAATATAGTAAAAATATACTAAAAAAAGAGCGATCGCACATCAGTAGCAATTCCTATCTCGTATAAATATAACTAAGTAGAATATTAAGCTTGAGCAAAATATAGTAAAAATATACTAAAAAAAGAGCGATCGCGCATTAAGAGCAATCCCTATTTCTTATACTGATTCAAAAAACACATTATTACAAAAGATACAAATGATTTCTCATCTAATATCAGAGTCAATAATCAAACAAGCTAATAACCCTGAAACCTCTCCTGTGGTTTTAGAAGGAATTTATCGCCAATATTCTCATGATGAAATTAAACTGGCTTTAGTGAGTAATCCTAATACTCCTGAAGAGATTTTATGGAAATTAGGAGAAGATTTTCCCCAAGAATTATTAAGTAATCCGGTAGTTGATTTAATGCTACAAGAAAATCCTAACTTGTTGGAAAATATGCCCGAAGCCAATTTAATTAGTATAATGCGGTTACCATCTGTTGAGGAATCTTATGTTTTTTTCGCTTTAAACAATTGTCGAGAAAATAAAAAAATACTGGCAGTGATTATTTCTTATCAGAAAACACTATTAAATAAGTGGCAACAAGATAATCCCGATGTAGATATTAGTTTAAGAGGTGCCAATTTAGAATATGCCAATTTAGTAGGTGCCAACTTAGAGGGTGCCAACTTAGAGGGTGCCAATTTACAAGGTGCCAACTTAGAGGGTGCCAACTTAGAGGGTGCCAATTTAGAAAGTGCCAACTTAGAGGGTGTCTATTTAGAAGATGCCAATTTAAGAGGTGCTAACTTAGAGGGTGCCAATTTAGAAGGTGCCTATTTAAGAAATGTTAAGTTAAATAAAAATACCCAGATAGATGCAAAATGGTTAAGGGTTTGGGAGATTATCAATAATCGAACTTCCCAGAGAGATTTAAGAGGTGCCGATTTAAGTCGTGCTAATTTACAAAGTGCCAATTTAAATAGTGCCAATTTACAGGGTGCCGATTTAACTTGTGCCAATTTACAAGGTGCCAATTTAAAAAGTGCTAATTTACAAGGTGCCTGTTTATATTATGCCAATTTACAAGGTGCCGATTTAACTCATGCCAATTTAAAAAGTGCCAATTTAAAAAGTGCCAATTTACAAGGTGCCGATTTACAAAGTGCCAATTTACAAGGTGCCAATTTATTTAATGCCAATTTAAGTAGTGCCAATTTAAAAAGTGTCAATTTAAATAGTGCCAATTTACGTGCCGATTTAGAAGGTGCCGATTTACAAAGTGCCGATTTACAAAGTGCCGATTTACAAAGTGCCGATTTACAAGGTGCCAATTTACAAAGTGCTAATTTACAAGGTGCCAAATTACAAGGTGCCGATTTACAAAGTGCCAATTTAGAAGGTGCCGATTTAAATAGTGCCAATTTCACAGGTAACCTTTTATATAGTGCCTATTTAAAAGATGTAAAGTTAAATAAAAATACCCAGATAGATGCAAAATGGTTAAGGGTTTGGGATATTCTCAATAATCCCACTTTCCAAAGAAATTTACAAGGTGCCGATTTATGGCGTGCTAATTTACAAGGTGCCGATTTATGGCGTGCCTATTTACAAGGTGCTAATTTACAAGGTGCTAATTTACAAGGTGCTAATTTACAAGGTGCCAATTTACAAGGTGCCGATTTACAAGGTGCCGATTTACAAGGTGCCGATTTACAAAGTGCTGATTTACAAAGTGCTAATTTACAGGGTGCCAATTTACAGGGTGCCGATTTAAAAGATGTTCAGTTCAATGAAAATACCCAGATAGAAAAGAAATGGTTGAGGATTTGAAATATGCTCAATAATTCTACTCCCCAAAGAGATTTACAGGGTGCCAGTTTATATGGTGCCTATTTTGAGGAAAATATAGTAAAAATATACTAGGAGAAAAGCGATCGCACATCAGTACCAATTCCTATTTCTTATAAATATAACTAAGTAGAATATTAAACTTCAGGAAAATATAGTAAGACGAGAAAAAGAGCGATCGCACATCAGTAGCAATTCCTATCTCGTATAAATATAACTAAGTAGAATATTAAACTTCAGGAAAATATAGTAAGACGAGAAAAAGAGCGATCGCACATCAGTAGCAATTCCTATCTCGTATAAATATAACTAAGTAGAATATTAAGCTTGAGCAAAATATAGTAAATATATACTAAAAGAAAAGCGATCGCTCTGACGGGGAGTGCATATCTAACAGTATAAATCTTGATTGACCTTTCCTCATCTGTAATGTACGAATCATCTCGCCTGAAAAATTTTCGCTCTTGTTGATAGCCATTAACACAAAGATAAAGGAGTAATAGCATTTAATTTCTCACCTAAATTTCGTTTAGCTTCCATTAACTGATAACTATTTTGCAGACGTAAAAAATAACCTTCAGATAGCCCAAAATAACGACATAGCCTTAAATCTGTATCGGCTGTTATGGAGCGATGTCCTTTAACAATAGCATGAATACGATTAGGCGGTACATTAATAGCACGGGCAAGGGCATTTTGACTGATTTCCAATTCTTCTAAAAATTCATACTTAAGAATTTCTCCGGCATGGGGGTTAATAATTAATTTTTCTGTCATAATCCTCAATGATAATCAACTATTTCTACATCAAAAGCTGTACTATTTTCCCAGCTAAAACATAAACGCCACTGTTGATTAATACGAATACTGTATTGTCCTGAGCGATCGCCTGATAACGCTTCAAGATGATTACTTGGTGGTAATTTCAAATCGTTAACAGTAATAGAAGCATCAAGTTGACGCAATTTTCGCAAAGCCCTTGCTTGAATATCAGTTGGTAATTTACCAGAATATTTTCCCTCCCAAATTTTTTTTGTTTCTTTACAAGCAAAAGACTCTATCACTTTAATAACTGGTATTTAGTACATCTCTCATCATAGTAACAAAATATTCAATCATTGAATCCCAATTTAAGAGGTGCCAATTTACAAGGTGCCAAAGTTTTGAAGTTTTGAAGTTTTGAACTAAAAGAATTGATCCTAACCCCTTAAACTCAGACCCTCGCATCTTTACCCAAAGTTACTTGTGGTGGTTAAGTTTTGAAGTAATAATTTTTGAAGTCTTGAAGTAATATCAAGTCCGTTTAATCAGTTATATTATGAGATATTGATGCAAATACTTAAAAACCATCTTTCTCCCCCTCTCCCTGCTCCCTGCTCCCTGCTCCCTGCTCCCTGCTCCCTGCTCCCTGC
>NZ_JALKVM010000295.1:0-8822 GCF_057440575.1 Johannesbaptistia floridana | reverse complement strand
TCCCCATCTATACCAACCTCCAGCAAAGCTGCCTTTCAACTCCTGCCTCCTTTTAGGCGTTGAGCATTAATTTTTTAACTCATTACTTCAAAACTTCAAGACTTCTTACTCATTACTCATTACTCATTACTCATTACTCAACCCCCACAAGTAACTTTGGATAAAGATGCAAGATCTGATCTGAGTTGTCATCCCGTCAGCTTTGAGATTGTGGGTAGTTTACAAATTAATTGTGCTTAAAAAACTCTGGTAACTTGGTCAAATTGTAAATATAAGAAAAAATGACCGGAACTACTACTAAAGTTAAGAGAGTAGAAGTAGTAAAACCACCAATTACAGCGATCGCCATAGGACTCCGTACAGCTCCTCCTGCACCCAATCCCAAGGCAATGGGGAACATCCCGGCAATAGTAGAGATAGAAGTCATGGCAATTGGACGTAAACGGGAAACACCAGAATTAATAATAGCCTGGGATAAACTTTTCCCCTCACGCAAACCTGACAGGGTAAAATCAACTAGTAGAATCGCATTTTTAGTTACTAGCCCCATAAGTAAAACAATCCCAATCAAAGCAAATAACCCTAATTGTTTTTGCATAATCATCAATCCCAACAAGGCGCCACCAATTGATAAAGGTAAAGCCATCAAAATCGCTAAGGGGTAAAGGAAATTGTTATACAAGAGTACCAAAATAGCGTAAATTGCTAAAACCGATAAACCTAAGGCACCACCAAAACCTAAAAAGATATCCCGCATAATTTCTGCATCTCCTGCCGGTTCTTCGGTTACTTCTGGTGGTAAAGAATTAATTGCTGGTAAAGCGCGAATTTTCTCCATAGCGTCACCCAGAGAAATACCATCAAGATTAGCTTCTATACTTACTTGACGATAGCGATTATAGCGTTTAATTTCTGCGGGACTACTACCTAAGCTTATATTAGCTACGGCACTCAATGGCACTAAATTACCGTTACTACTAGGAACTCGTAAATTTTTGAGAGTAGTTAAATCACTACGGTATTCTGGCGCTATTTGTACTCTAATAGGGATTTGACGGTCTGGTAGTTTAAATTTAGCCAAATTAGTTTCATTGTCTCCAATTAAGGCTAAAGAAGCTGTGCGGGCGATCGCCTGAACTGATACCCCCAGATCCCTTGCCCTTTGAAAATCAGGCACAATAATAATTTCTGGTTTAACTAAACTCGCACTAGATACTAATTCAATAATCCCTGGGATTTGACTTATTTCCTGTTCAATCTTTCTGGCGGTTTCATTGAGAATCTCGGCGTTATCACTTTTGAGAATAATTGATAAATCTTTGGGATTTCCTGCACCCCCTAGGGAACGAAAAGCGATTCTTGTCCCGGGAATTTCCCCAAAAACCTCTCGCATTCTCGATTGAAATTCTAATTGATTGGCTTCTCTTTCATTTTCTGGCACTAAGTTAACGTAAACTGTACCTGTATTTATTGAACTCTCACCACCGATGGTAGTTAATACTGATTCTACTTCTGGTTGTGCTTGGAGTTTATCCGTAATCTCTGCCATTACCTGCTCAGTTTCTGCTAATTTTGAGCCAGGAGACAATTCCACGGTAACTATACTTAAATTATTCTGATCGCTATCTATTAAACCTTTAGGAATGAAGGGAATTAACTGTAAACTGCCAATAAAAAAGGCGATGGCAATCAACAAAGTAGTAATCCGATTCCGCAATGCTGTTTTGAGTATACGCTGGTATAGTCCTTTTGGTTTTTTTCTCTGTGTCTCTTGAGAGGTATTTTTGAGTAAATAGGCACTTAACATCGGTGTCATAGTTGTAGCTACCAGGGTAGAAAACATGGTAGAAACAGCTACTGTGACTCCAAAGGGTTTAAAAAATTGACCGGGTATTCCTTCCATAAAGGCTAGGGGAATAAACACTGCCACAATTGTTGCTGTAGTGGCAACTACCGCCAAACCAATCTCTCTCGCGCCATCTAATGCTGCTTGATAGGGTTTTTTCCCCATTTGTAGATGTTGTTCAATATTCTCAATCATACAAATGGCATCATCTACTAGATTCCCCACAGCCAAAGATAGAGCTAATAGTGTCATACCATTGAGGGTATAATCTAGGGCTAACATTACTAAAAAGGTGGGAATAATCGACAGAGGTAATGCTAAGGCAGTAATTATAGTAATTCGCCAGTCTCTTAAAAATATACCTACGGTAACTACTGTGAGTATACAACCAATAATTAGAGAACTAATTGTCGCTTGATAAGAAGCGCGAATGGAATCACCTCTAGTAAAAATTAACTTGAAGTTGATATCTTCTGGTAGAGTTTTATCTAACTCTGCTACTGCTGCTTTTACTTTAGTTTCTACAGTAGCTAACGTACTTCCTGTACTGCGTTGAACGGAAAATCCTACTACTGGTTGATTGTTGAGATAAGCTGACTGTCTTGGTTCAGCAAAAGCGTCTTCTACTGTACCGAGGCGGTCAATTTGGATGGTATCACCATTATTTAGGACAATAGAGTATTGTCTTAATTGTTCTACAGTTTGAGCGCTTCCTAGGGTACGTACATTTTGTTCACTGCCTCCGATTTCTGAACGTCCTCCTGGTAAATTTAGATTCAGGTTACGTATTTGTTCGTTAATTTCTGTAGCTGTTAAGTTGTAAGCTTGTAGCCTTTTGGGGTCTAAATCTATTCTAATTTCTCTATCTACTCCACCAATCCGGTCTATTTTGGCTACACCTTCGACGTTGAGTAGTTCCCGAATAATTTTATTATCTACTAAATCACTTAATTCTTCTACGGATAATTTATCACTAGATACGGCATAGGTGAGAATTGAGCCTCCAGCAAATTCTAGCCTTTGTACTATCGGTTCATTAATATCTAGGGGTAAATCTTGACGAATTTCGGCAATACTGTTGCGCACATCGTTGGTTGCTTGGTTACTATCTACTCCTAAGTTAAATTCTATGGTAGTAGTCGATGTTTCGTCGCTCACTACTGAATTAATTTTATCTATATCACCAAGTCCGGCGACAGCGTCTTCTATTTTTTTCGTTACTTCTGTTTCTAATTCTGCTGGACTAGCACCCCTTTGGGTAACTGTTACTATTACTGCTGGTATGTCTATATTGGGGTTACTATCAATTCCTAAGTTAAAAAAGGAATATATCCCCGTGATCCCCAAAATCAGAAACATCACGATAGTGGGTATGGGACTTTTAATTGACCATGTGGATAAATGGAATGACATTCTTTTTTAGTTTTCCCTCACGCGATCGCCTGGATTTAAATATACTGCACCTTTTACTACTACTGTTTCCCCAGGATCTAACCCGGCTAATACTTCTACTTTGTTTTCTGGTAAAATTTCTCCTAGTTGAATCTCTCGTAACTCTGCTCTCCCTTCTTCTACTACGTACACTGTAGCTGTACCGTTGGTTTCTGGTAAAACTGCTTGATTGGGTATAGTCAGGGTTGTTGATGTTTGAGTTATTATTTCTGCTGAGAGAAACATTCCTGGTTTTAGTCTAGTATCTTCTGGCAAGTCAACTTCTACAACTGCTTGTCTAGAATTTTCATCTATCAAAGGGTTGATTTCTCTTACTTTACCTAGTTTTGTTTCTCCGTATGTATTTACTTTTACTGTTTGTCCTGGTTCAATTTCTTCAATCAAAGTTTCGGGAATTTCTAGACGAAGTTCTAAACGTCCTCCTTGGATGATGGTAAATAATTGACTATTGTTATTACTTAAATCACCGACTCTAGCCTTTCTTTCGGCTATTTTTCCCTCTACTGGTGCTACTATTTCTGTTTGGGCTAGTTGTGTTTCTAATACTGCTAATTGCGCTTCTGCCTGAGCTAATTCTGCTTGTGCTTGCAATATTCTCTCAATTCTAGGCCCTCGCTGTAATTCTTGCAGTTGTTCTTCTGCTTCTTGTAAACGGGCTTTTGCTTGTTCTAAATCTGATTTTTTACTATCTGCGGCATTTAGAATTTCATCTAGATAGTCACGGGCGATCGCCCCTGCTGCTTCTAAATCGCTATTTCTCTCTACTCTTTTTGCCGCTAATTCTAAATCTGATTCTGCTTTGAGTACAGCAGCTTCGGCACTTCTTACGGTAGCTTCAGCCCTAGCTATTTCTTCAGGACGGCTTCCTGCTTCTAATTCAGCTAAACTAGCTTGAGCTCTTCTAACGTTTGCTTTCTCTTTAGCTATTTGGGCTTGTAATACATCATTATTTAACAGTGCTAAGGTCTGTCCTGCTTCTACCACATCTCCTTCTTCTGCTAAAACCCCAGTAATTTGTAAGCCTGTAGCTTGGGAAGAGACTGGTATTAGTTCAAAAGCTGCTACTGTGCCTGTTGCCTGAATTGTGCGCTCAGTTTGAGTTGTTTCTACTGAGGTTTTGGTTACTGTTTTGACATTTGAGTTCTTTTCTGAGTTCTTTTCTATTTCTGTGGTTGGTGATTGTGTTTCTGACTTTTGTTCACCGTTAAATAAAACCCCTCCTCCTAGAGTTAATATAATTCCCATGCCGATTCCTACGAGTAGCTGAGTCGGATTCTTAGGAAGTTTTTCTCTTAGTTTTAACTGCCAATTTTTTGGTTTTGGAGTTTCCGTGACTTCATTCTTAATTTTTGGTTGTACCACCGTTGCTCCTGATCTTTGTCTCCAACAAATGTAAATTTTTGTTAAATACCCTCATTTATTATAGCTTTATCCTCAAAGTTCAGGGGAAAAATAAGTTTTAAGTTAGGCTATTGGATGTTCAAGTAAACCGTCATCAAAACATCACCTGTTATACTCAGATCTTGCATCTTTACCCAAAGTTACTGGTTGTGGATGAATAGTGAGTAATGAGTTAAAGAATTAATGCGATCGCGCTTAAAAATTGGTTGACCGCGTCTGGGCGGTCATCCGTTCCCCGGATTTTAAATCCGGGGGTGCAATAAACTTACTCAAAATTGCCAGCGAAAGCGGAGAGCGCCTTAGAGGCTGTTTTGTGGTCAATAATCTTGAGTTATTGGGAGGCGCTCTCCGCCACTTCATAAGTTATTTGTGACCCCAAACCATTAACTGGTAAAGGCTGGCAATTTTGAGCAGGTTTTCTCTCGCGGAACGGATGACCTTTGCTACGATCTTAGGCTAAAGAGAAATGAACTTTTTCTGAGGTTAATTTAGTACTTATGTACTGGTGCTTTGATATGAGTTATAGGTTGTTCGGGCTAAAGCCCTACTACAAACTTATCGAATGATAATCACTGGATTTTATAACTAGGATTTGGTACAACAAGGTTTGATAATATAGTTATAACTAAAAATATGTTACCCCATCTTGAGGAAAGTGTAAGAAATGGGAACGGACAGATGAGTTATCGTTTTAAGGAATGGGGAACTCCGAACTTGGTCGAAAGTCTTTGCTCTTCTTTACCCAAGGTTTATTGGGTAGGTTAAACTATTCTGATTGACTAGATATCTTGGGTTGAGATTGAGCGCGTAACATTCGTTGTAAAAGTACGGTATAAATTGGTTTTCCCCCTAACTGATGAGCTATCATCGTTGATGTTAAAGTTGTGATCATTACAGGAATAGTTAATTGATAATTTCCTGTAATTTCTAAGGTTAATATAATAGCGGTCAGGGGAGCGCGAACGGTAGCGGCAACTAAGCCTCCCATTCCGGCAATAGTAAGCAGTCCGGGTTCAGGAAGCCATTGAGGAAAGCTAGCATGGAATAATCTAGCCATTCCTTGACTAAACAGCGTACCTAACGACAACAAAGGTGCAAAAATCCCACCCGGAGATCCCGATCCATAACATAAAAGGGTTAAACCAAAGCGCAGAAACAATAATCCTCCTAAAATGAAAAGGGGTTTAGAAGCCGTCAACGACCAGATAATCGTGCTTTCTCCGCCACCAACAATAGGATGATAAAAGTTAACATAATCGCTTAAAGTATCACGATAAATCCAACTCAGTAAACCAATCAAACCCCCAATATATAAACCCATAAATCGATGCCAATAGCCTTGTAAACCACTTAAAAAATTGAGACTCGCCACCAGTCCCTCATTAAACAAATAAGCCAAAATGCCTAAGCTGATTCCTAAAATAACAAACATCCATCCAGAGGCAATAGGGGGCGCATCGTAAATCTTAATCGCTAAGGTCGGTTCATCTAACACGATTTTCAATCCGATTACGGACATAATGCAAGAGCTGGCAACGGCTCGGTAGGCAGAAATATGATCTTGAAACTTTGGACGCATTTCCTCCATAACAAAGAGAATTCCAGCTAAAGGGGCATTAAATGCTGCGGTGAGTCCCGCTGCGCCACTGGCCGCCACTAAAATTCTGATTTGCTCTTTATTCAGTCGCATTTGTTGACCGACAAATTGCCCCATTCCTCCGCCCATTTGAATCGTGGGTCCTTCTCTTCCTAAAACCATCCCACTCCCTAAAATCAAAATACCTGTGAAAAATTTGACGACAACAACTCGTATTCCTCTTAATGGCAAGTGACTATCGAGAAATGCTTCTATTTGAGGAATACCACTTCCGTTGGTTTCCGGAGCAAAACGACGCATTAACCAAAAACCAAGATATACCATGACAGAAGAGAGCATAATAGAACTGAATGCCCCAATGAAGAAACTATAATTATTGGTTAAATGATCAAGGAATTGCAATCGAGTGTTCATTACTTGAGCCACTAGACGACGAAATCCACCGCCAACTAATCCCATTAAGAAACCCGTGATCGCCGCCCATAACCAGACTCGATTAAGTTTTTGCGATGCTTCTCGTAATCGCCAATAGAGAGCCCCATTTGATGACGTTTCTGGAGGAATGGAAGAATTTTCGGAAGGGGTAGAATTAGTTTTTCTGCTCATAATTTCTTGTTGATTTTTATTAAAATTAGCTAGTCCTAACATCGCTTCAATGACGATCGCCCCTAAGGTAGCATGGGGTAAATTACTAAATAAAGGTAACAAAAATAATAGGTTAAAATAACAAAGATACAGTGAACGATCGAAGAAACTTGAGTTTTTCCTCCTGCCCATCCCATTTTGAAAAATCCAAAGATGAGAAAACAAAAACCTACAGTAAGGGCGATCGCTGAAGTTAAAACTAAATATTCTTGAGAACCAGATGTTGCTAAACTGGCAACAGTAACACTAGAAATTAGAGCCGTTGCCGAATCTGGACCAACTACCATCAGCCGAGATGTTCCCAATAAGGCATAAAAAAACAACGGGAAAGGAACAGTATATAATCCAATTAACGGCGGAACTCCTGCAATCCCTGCATAAGCCATCGCTTCGGGAATCATCACCGCCCAAACTGTTAAACCTGCGATTATGTCAGCTTGTAACCAAGATGATTGATACTTGGGCAGCCACTGCAAAATGGGCAAATATTCAGCGATTTTATAATTACTATGTTTATTTTTTACCATTACCTAGCCTAAATTCAGAGTTAAGGTGAAACTAACATTTAAGAAACTGGACAGAATTGATTAGACATTTTCGTTTATGTAGGCAAAAGGCAAGATCTCATGTAACCCAAGCCATATAACTTAAGTAGTAAATATACCAATAATTTTGTCCAGCCACTTATTAGGATTCATTCTCTAACATTTCTTTTACTTTGAGTAATTCTTGTTTTTGATTATCATTAACGCTGGGGTATTTCAAATCTAGTTTTTTCAGTTTTTGACAAATGATATTTGCTACAGCTAATCGCATAAACCATTTGTTATCTGCGGGAATAATATGCCAAGGAGCCCAAGAAGTACTGGTATGGTTAAATATATCTTCATAAGCATCCATATAATCATCCCAAAATTCTCGTTCTTTAGCATCATTAGGTGATAATTTCCAGTTTTTCTCAGGAATTTCAATGCGTTCTAAAAAGCGATTTTTTTGTTCCTCTTTAGAAACATTCAGGAAGAATTTGAGCACAATAATACCGTTATTTACTAAATATTTTTCAAAGTTATTAATTTCCTCAAAGCGACGTTTCCAAATGTCTTTTCCTTTAGATTCTGGCGGTAATTGTTGCTTTGCCAAAAACTCAGGATGAACTCGCACCGCTAAAACTTCTTCATAATAAGAACGATTGAAAATACCAATTCTTCCTCTTTCGGGCAAACACTTAAAACAACGCCATAAATAATCATGATCTAATTCTTCCGATGAAGGTGCTTTAAAACTAAAGACTTGACAACCTTGAGGATTTACTCCAGACATGACGTGCTTGATTGTGCCATCTTTTCCTGCCGCATCCATGGCCTGAAAAAGAATCAACATACCATAAGTATTTTGGGCATAGAGTACATCTTGATATTGTTGTAGTTTAAGAATGTCTTCTTCTAATTTTTGGACTGCCTCTTTTTTATCTTTATATTTGCCTGTGTACTTAGTATCGTAATCTTTGAGTTTAATTTTTGAGTCTGGTTTAACAATTAATTTTTCGTCAGTCATAGTTAGGAATTTTTACTATTATTCGGTGGCTATATTATAAAGGGTAAGCACAAGAAAAACAAAGTCAGTAGATGGAAAAGTTTTTCCATCTACTGAATCTGGTTTTCCTACATCAATACTGTCACCACAAAGAACACCACCAAGACTCAGACCTCGCATCTTTACCCAAAGTTACTGGTTGTGGTTGAGTAATGAGTTTTGAAGTTTTGAAGTTTTGAAGTTTTGAAGTAAGAAGTCTTGAAGTTTTGAGTTAAAGAATTAATGCGATCGCGCTTAAAAATTGGTTGACCGCGTCTGGGCGGTCATCTATGGCCCCGGATTTTAAAT